>JABGTK010000040.1 GCA_018647265.1 Candidatus Neomarinimicrobiota bacterium
CCCATATTTTTGATTTTGGTTTCATACAGGTGAGAGAGTTCATGTTTGTCCTTTGTTGTGTGAAACTCAAGGTTATCAGCAAGTTCTATGATCGCCCGCATGTTGTATCCGCTTTGGATTTTATTCTTTAACTCATTAAAAATTTCGCCAATCTTATATTCAATGGTATTGGAGCTGTCGGTACTCTCTTTAAACTTAGAAAGGTAAGGGAAGAGTTTGAAGTCAACAAATTTTACTAAGTCTTTACCTGTAATATCTTTATGATGATCAATTAGACCTTCAGTCGTTTTGGGCATTGCCCAATTACTCCAGCGATATTCGTCATCAAGAATAAATGAGTATTCTTCGCCTTTGAGCTCTGCTTCATCTTGTTTGTCTTGTTCTAACATATCAAGGTATCGAAGAAACATAATCCACGATGTTTGTCCGATATAGTCTAATTCGCTATCAGCACCTGCATCTTTAAACAGGATGTCGTCTATATTTTTAAAGGTTTGTTCGAACATAATTAATCACTTTTTGAGATGGCATAATAAAATCTTTTAAGAATTTAGGAATTATATATGATAGCAAGAGCGATTAAATCCTGTTTGCAGGATTGCAGGCTATTGACAAAATGATAAAATAACCACATTTTCTGTGAGGCTTTCATTGAGCGAAAAACCCACCTACATTTCATTCAGGCGAGCAGGCCAGATATTATCAATGTCGATAAACACAAAACCCCACATTTTCTGTGAGGTTTTTCATTGAGCGAGAGACGAGATTCGAACTCGCGACATCCACGTTGGCAACGTGGTGCTCTACCAGCTGAGCTACTCTCGCATAAATTTATTCAAAAAAGGATCTTTATGACTAAGTTTAAGACACCTTTATTGTCTTTTAGAGCGGCGGGAATTTAATGGTGTTTTTAAATTGGTCAAACGGATTTTGGAAAGAATTCCAATCTTCTTTCCGTTCTATATAGAATAACTAGAGACATACCCAAATAAACGATATCCCGAAGGATTGTTTCTAAACCAATTTTGTCTCCACCTTCTGTCGTAACAGAGAAACATCCGCAGTCAATACTGATACCCCGCGCCAAAGCCTGGGAAATTGCAAATATAAAAACGACATTCATGATGACACATAAAATAGCTGCACCATCTACCATAATTCCTGCGATCAAACAAAATCCCACCAATAATTCTAACCACGGTAAAACCAAACCAATCATATTTTCTAAACCAAATGGTACAGCATGATAATTGCCAATCGCTTTAGCGAATTCAGCTGGATGTGCAATTTTATCCCAACTGGCATAAAGAAATATTATTCCTAGGATTAATCGAAAAAAGAATACAATCTGAACTTTAAAATAGCGCGTCATTCGCCAGTCCCGCTCGGATAACCTGCCGCAGACCATTCTACCCATCCACCCTTAAATACATACAATTTCGTAAACCCTGAATCCTGGAGATTGTATGCTAAATCTTCACTATCACCACATCCGGGATCACCACAATAGACAACCAGTGGCATTGCTTTATTCTGACGTTCTTCAATCGAGAATATTAATTCCATGAGAAAAGCATTTTTCATGGCACCATCAATATGGCCGAGGGTATAATAACCTTCATCCCTGGCATCAATAAAAAGGACATCATCATCAAATAGCTTTTTGGCTTGTTCAATTGATATTGCAACTAAAACAGGTGAATTCGATTCTACTGCAGTATCAATCGAATCGGCAGTAGATAGTGCTGCCGCAATCCATGGAATTTTATCGGAACGTACTAAATTTGAGCCAAACCCAACGATACATGAGAATAATAAAAGAAAAGCTACTTGACCCAGTGGTGTTCGGATATTCATTAGTTCAAACTTTGGGCGCCCTGCATATCAAGAGTCGTGCACATTTTCAGCGCTTCATCCACAACAGCCAATAAGGACTTTTCACTGGCAACATTACCATTTAAGGGGATTAACGAGTAGTAAGATGTATTAATCGTATTGGTTAAACTTGACTTAGAACTGGAAAGTCCATCCTTGTATTTTTCAACCATATTTAAAACATTGGGGCTATCTTTATATATTTCTTCCAATGGTTTATCCGGGTCTCTCTTTTGAAGATTATTCAGTCTTTTCTCAAAAACAGAAACGGTCATCATGGGACCGGTAACATCTTTTATTTTTTTGGACTTATCCATGATATCAACGTCTAGACGACCCACGTATTTACCTTGAATACCGAAACTGTAAGTCATGGGTTTACCCGTTGGCTGAATCATTTCAGGGCGGGTGCGCGTAGTTTCACGACTAGAGAATAAATAGTCAACACCGGTAAATGAATCGGCAGAATTATAGGATTGTGGACGCGTTGAGTTCAACAACATAACTAACACATCTACCTGGGGACGCAATTCTGCAATTTTGGCTTTTGCTGATTCGAGATAGTCCATCAATTCGAGTGTATTTTCAACTTTAGGTAATTCTGTTGTAATGCCAAATACGCCGATTGTTAATCCATTTCGTTCAATGATTTTATGGGGAGTAAACACCAATTCATCTGTACCTGATTTTACAATATTTGCAGATATAAAATTGGTACCGTAAGAAGCCTGCATTTCTTGGATAAACTCATAACCAGCGGCTAAATCATAATAGCCTACATTATAGAGATAATCACCAATCTTCGCTGATGATTCTAAAATGGTTTTTGCTTTTAGTTTCGATGATGCTTCTTTCCCTTGAACGAGATAATAATTATCAAATAGTGCATCTCCTGCATCCAGCATAACCGGATTTGCGCCACTTTCTTTTACTTGGTTAACGTATGTTGCTCTTCTGGGCAGACCGCCCAGTGGATTGGCTTTTCAGCCACAGGGGTCAAGTTGACCCCGAACATTTGTTGTAACCAAAAAAGTTAGCTGCTTAGCATCTGGCTGTTTCCCAGAACAAGACCAAAGTCCAAGAATGAGCATGGACCACGAAATTAATTTCAAATTTTTCATACTTAAATTTATCCCTGTTTTCATACGAATCACAAATAAGTATCCCACCGATTACTGTTATGGGTACTTATCCCCCTGATAGTTTTGCTAAAAACCCCTTATCTATTAAAATTTTTAATACCTTTCCCCGAACATTACCTTGGATTAATATTTCATTATTCTTAACTGTTCCACCAACACCACACTGTTTTTTTATGGTTTTTCCCAAATTAGCTAAATCATCTACATTTCCAATAAATCCTTTCACCACTGTAACAATTTTTCCGCCTTTTCTTCGATCAAGGTGAATTCTAAAATCTTGACTGGAAGAAGTTTTGGATTGTGGGATTTCCGGTGGTGCATAATCCGGATCGGTGGAATAAACGATACTAGAAGTATTTTTTAATGTTCCCATGGTCCCCCAGATAATGGCTATTTAAAGTTCAAAGGATTTTTCTGATTCCATGATTTCAAATCTTCGGAAATAAAAGTATGACCGTCCGTTGCCATAGCCAGGAATAATTGTTTGGAACCGTCAGCTCCTGGTAAAATTGTAAGTGAAATAAATTTATGATCATCATCGACTACCTGGCTTAAATATTCGAATCCATCTCCTGGCGTTACAGGATTTTTATTTTCCATCAAAAAAATGCGACCTTCTGATGTAAGTAAAGCGAATCCCATCTCTGATATGCCAAAACGAAAATGAACCGTGCTAACCACTTGTTCTGGCATGGCATCCATAGCTTTTGAAACCATTTGACTGCCACCAGCTTTTATATCAGCAAGCGTTTTTTCTAAATTGTTTATCAATAATGGTGAAATAGAAGTCCCATCCTTCCCGCCTTTACCCGGTTCGCCGGGATCGCCCTTTTCACCTTTTACACCTTCAGGCCCAACTTCACCAGGACTCCCAGGAGGTCCCATGTCTCCGGGGATACCTTGTGGCCCCAGTGCGGACGTTGGTGCGCAGGCGCTAAGATAAATAGCGAATGCGAGTAAAGTTATTTTCATATATTGAATAAGAACTGCCATGCTCTTCCCCATGCCATGGACATGATTATGAGCAATTCGCATAAGATGGCCGTTCCGAAAAACATAATGGCTCGACGTAAATGTTTATTTTTGTAAGCATTAATATGCCCAAGGGCATAAAGTTGTGACGAAAACATTTTATATGTCTTCTCATGATCATCGGTTATTTCATTCAAGTATTCTGCATATTCCACAGGATTCTTGAATTGAATAATTCCGCCAAAAAATGTTGCATTTATATCAGGTAAATCCTCATGATTTTGGTCATTTCGCATCCGTGGAACAATCACTAGCATTAGGTTTCCAATAGAAAATAGCGCTGCAATAAAATAGATAAAAACCATTACTACATTAAACCAATTGATATTGATTTTTAAGAAATGAACAATAAAAAAGACCATGAATACACCCAAAATGGACATAAGTGTAAATGCTTTTTGATCCGTCCTTTGGAGAATATTTTGTTCACTTTGCAATATTTGAAAAATGGGCGCAATATTGCTGCGCACATTCCGTGAACTAAATTCCGGCTCTTCTATTATTTGTGTTTTTTGCTCAGGCATTAGGCCTCATTTCACTTACCTTGTGTAAAAGATTGCACAGAGATTAAGACAAGTGTTCCCCAATTGGCAAGTTGCCATTTAATAAACAATTCGATTAAATATTATTGCAAGAGAGGAAATATAATTGAAAAAGAGAAAGGTATATTTTATTTTTTGGATTGCGCTTCACTCACAACCATTGGCCGTCCACTTATTTCTTTCCCTAACAATGCTTTAACAGCTGCCTCGCCTTCTTCTCTAGAGGGCATTTTGATAAAACCAAAACCTTTTGAGCTACCGCTGTTACGATCTGTGGTTACTTCAGCAGAAGAAACTTCACCATAATTTTCAAAGGCACTTCGCAATTGATTATCCGTGACCTGATAGTTTAGATTTCCAACATATATATTCATAACATAGATTTCCTAAATTTTCCAAAATTAGGATTCAAGTAAATAGATACCTTTATGTCCACCAATAAATTAAGTAGGAGTTATTTACGTAAATCCTGATATGAATTTATATACTATTTACAAATAGTACAAAATTAAATTTTATGTAATTTCAAGGACAAAATCGATGAAAGGAAAATCGAATTTCCAAATAACATTTAATAATTACTTTTTTTCAAAGCAATTATTCCCATATATAAGACAAATGAACTATATTCATGCCGATTTTTGAGGGGCCGTAGCTCAGTTGGGAGAGCGCTTGACTGGCAGTCAAGAGGTCGTCGGTTCGATCCCGTCCGGCTCCACATTATTTTTTATAACTTTTAATTCAAATTCTTCTACTATAGCATTCTTACTAAAGAATTTCTGATACATCAAAATAGGACTTGAATTGACTATGTCATTTCAAATATCAACATATTTAATTCAATCCAAAATATTGTTAATATTAATTCTTCCGCTCAATCAACGGTTTCCCGAGTAAATGGTCATTAAAATAATTAATCATTTTCCGATAGAGATTTTTCCGTGCTTTCCCTCCCGCCATACTATGGGGGCGATTCGGATAATAAAATGTATCCAATTGTTTAGCATTCTTCACAAATTCCTCTACCAACCATGTCATATTTTGTGAATGTACATTATCATCGCCAGTCCCATGGATAACGAGCAACTTACCATCAAACCTATCAACATAAGACAATACGGACGTCGAGTCATATCCAGACGCATTGTCCTGAGGAAGCCCCATAGATCGTTCAGTATAAATTGAGTCATATAATCTAAAATCCATTACCGGCGCTACTGAAACACCAACATCAAATAAATGGGCATTCTTGGTGAGCATCAATCCAGTGAAATATCCGCCACCAGACCAACCCCAAGCTCCAATACGATTCGGATCAGCAATTCCTTCATCCACCAAATATTGGACTCCAGTTGCAGTATCCATTGCCAAGTATTTGGCCATATCACCATAACTTAAATTTTTGAATGCTTCACCGCGACCACTCATACCGCGAGCATCCAAAGAAAATACGATATATCCCTGCTGTGCTAAATATTGATTCCATACACCACCCCACCGGTTGCTCACAATCTGTGTGCCGGGCATTCCATAACCATAAACAATTACGGGATAACGATTTCCTTTAACATAATCAGGTGGATAAGTTATGATTCCATCCAATGTTGTTGTACCATCTGCTGTTTCAAAATTGATAATCTCTGGATAAGACCAATCGTAAACTTCAAACTGAGATTTATCTGTTTCTCCCAGAATTTGCAGTTTTTCACCATCCATACTTTTAAGGATATGTTTGGTTGGCGTAATAAGACTTGAATAAGAGTCAATAAAGGCATCTCCTTTTGGAAGAACTTTAACAGAATGAGAACCCTTTTCATTCGTTAAAAGACTGAAATTGCTACCATCAAATTTGACGGAATAAAATCTCGTTTCATATACCGATTCTTTGTTGGCGGTAAAATATACAGTTTTATTTTCCTCATCTACCCGAACAATCTTTTTCACCTCCCATTCACCATTAGTTATTTGCTGTACCAATTCACCCGCAGTCGTATGAATATAAATATGGTGCCATCCGGATTGTTCAGACATCCAAAGGATATTACCATTTTTTAAAAAATTGTAATTGCGATGAAGGTCAACCCACCCTTTTTTATCAGATTCGCTCAAGCCTTTATTAGATTTCCCACTTTTGGTGGCAATTGTTAGAAAATCCCAATGTTTTTGGAGACGATTCATCCGCATAACAGTCAACTTTTTGTCAGCAGTCCATTCCATCCAAGGGTAGTAGGCGTCGTTTGTATCACCAATATCCATTGATTTTCGTCGACCCTTTTTAACATCTACCACGAATATTTTCATAGTTGGGTTGGTTTGACCTGCTTTGGGATAACGAATTTGTTGCATCGTTGGATATAAAGATAATTCATCAAACATAGTGAAGACTGGCACTTGTGATTGGTCTTCTTCCCAATAAGCAATTGATCGACTGTCCTGCGACCAACGATAACCATCAAAGGACCCCCATTCTTCTTCATATACCCAACCAAAATGGCCATTATAAATCAAATCGGAGCCACTTGAAGTAAGCTGCTTTTCTTTCTTTTTAACTAAATTGTATACAAAAAGGTTATTGTCATTTCGAACATATGCAACCTTATTCCCATCGGGGGAAAATTTAACATTTCTAAGGTTTGTATTATCACTGCTTACAGAGTGAATTTGTTTTGAATCAATATCTAAAACATGATAAGTCCCAAGATAAGAATGACGCCAAATCTTTTCTCTATCGGAAAGAAATAACAGTTTAGTTCCCGTTTTATCAAAACTAAAACGATCTACTTTCAGTTTCTTACCATCAATATAAAAAGCAGAACTATCCAAAAATTCTGTGGTGTCTTTTTCGGGAAATGTGACTTGAACGATATCCCCTTTATGAGCATCTTTTCCCCAAGCTAGGTAAGCGTTTTCATTAGGAAACCAAACCATCATTCCAAGGCGAGCATGTTTAAATGGTGATTTCCCCTGTACATCATTAAAGGAGAGTCTTTTACCTTCTCCAAAAACACATGAGATAATAGATATGGTTATTATTGTTTTGCGTATCATTGCTTTAATTCCCTTTTAATTTTTCGTAATAATTCTGTCATCATATCAAAATTCATTCGCCCTGTATTTACATTTCTTGGGCTTGGATGGTAGCTCCCCCAAAGAATCATACCATTCGGTAAAACATATTGTTTGTCGTGGCCAAAGGAATAGTCCTTCATTTTAAGATCATAATCTTGTCGAAAGTGTTTCAAAGCACCATCAAAACCAATTTTTCCCAGGGCAAGGATTATCTTAATGTTTTTCATCAATTTCATTTCTGTCCCAAAAAATGGCGCGCAATTTCGCAATTCCTCTGCGGTAGGTTTATCCTGTGGCGGCACGCATTTTAATACTGTTGTCATGAATGCGCTTTTCAATTCTAAACCATCGTCAAGAGAATCAGAATTGGATTGATTCGCGAGTCCTTCTGCATGGAGGCATTTCATAAGAAAATCAGCTGATTTATCGCCGGTAAATACACGGGCAGTTCGATTGCCACCATGGGCCGCCGGTGCTAATCCTACTAATAATAATTCTGCACTAGGATCCCCATACCCTGCTATCGGTTTACCCCAGTAGGTCCAATCCATGAATTGTTTTCTTTTTTCACGGGCAACCTTGGTTCGGAATTCAACAATCCTCGGACATGTCTTACAACCCACAACTTCTTGGTACAGTGCCGACATAGGTCCTTTACGGATGAGGGGATGGTTTTCAGGTGTTGGGTGTAGATTGGGCAACGTATGTTATGAAATTTAGAGGCGGAAATTAGTACAGAAGTCTCCAAGGTCAAACCAGAGATGGGCATCGCTTAATTACATTCATTTATTTAAAGGGCTTCACTGTAAATACTCTCCATTCGTAAATAAATATCTTAGGAGTCATTATTAATGATTTTCACCAATTTAATTATTAATATAAACAATAATCATTTACACGGCATTGCTCATTGCCATTGGGGGTGTCAGAAACATAAATTCGCACCCCTTCTTTTGAAGTTCTAAACATATTTTACTTAAGGACATAATTTTATGGCAATGATGACAACACTCCGCAACAAGATGCACGTCGTTATATGGTCGCTTCTGATTTTATTTTTACTGAGTATGACCATTGGTGGATTGGTTGGCGGTGCCAACATTATCGATCAACTTTTCGGTCGTGTTAGCCCCTCCGAAGCTATTGGATCTGTGAATGGATCCCACATTACTCCAGACCAATTTAATCAAGCAGTGAATGTTCGTATGGAATCACTTCGCAATTCGGGAACTCAGATTTCTGACCAACATATTGACGCAATCCGTGCAGAAGTTTGGAATGCCTTTATCGAAGAACGATTGACTGAACAAGCTATCGACGATTTGGACATCACTGTGGTTGATGAAGAAATACTCTATCACTTGGAGAATAATCCTCCTGCGGATATTCAACGATTATTCATGGCGAATAATGAATTTGATGAAGAAACGTATCGCCGTGCTTTGAATACACAGGGTATGCTTGACTGGGCCCCTATCGAAGCCTGGATGCGCAGTTACTATATTCCGCGTTTTAAACTGCAGCAGTACATCAATATGTCCGCTGTTGTATCACAGGAAGAAATTCGAGAAGAATTTGTAAAACGGAATGCGAATTATACCATTTCTGCATTACATGTTACTACCACGGCAGTTGAAGATCTAGTCGCCGAACCCACCGAAGATGAATTGATGGCTAACTATAAATCACGATTGGTCGATTTTGAACAGGAAGAGCAACGCCATTTATCCTATGTAAGTTGGCCCAAAACAGCCACGAATAATGACACCCTACGCGTCAAGCAGGAAGCTTTGGAAATAATTTTGTCCTACAGCGACGGTGATGATTTTTCTATTTTAGCCAATATCCACACACAAGATCCCGGCAACCAAGTGACACCTGACTCGGGCCGCGGTGGTGATTTGGGATGGTTTGGCAAAGGGCAAATGGTTCCCGCCTTTGATGAGGCAGTATTCAATTCGAGACAAGGCGCAGTTGTTGGCCCTATCCTGACGCAATTCGGATATCATATTATTAAAGTGGACAGCATTAGCAACGTGGGTAAAAAAGACCATAAGGTTAAGGCACGCCATATTTTACTGAAGATTGAGATGGGACAAAACTCCCGTACAGATATTCGCAGAAAAGCTACTTTATTTAGTTATGATGCGCAAGATTATGGCTTTGCTGCCGCCCAGGACAGCCATAGTGTCTTTTCTATTCCCGCTAAATCACTGGGGGAAAAAGATATATTCCTCGGAATTTTAGGACCATTTAGATCGGCAGTTCGGTGGGCATATAATAATGAAGTTGGAACAATTTCTGACCCCATGGAAACAGATGGATTTTATGCTGTATTCACACTTGATTCAATTGAAGAAGCAGGCGTTAAATCATTTGATCATGTTCGCACCCAAGTATATGCTGCTATCAGTAATGAGAAGGAAAATGATGCGGCCAAAAACCTTGCAAATGACCTTAAGAACAAAGTGTCAGGAGGTGTATCATTTGAATCTTTAAAAAAAGAATATGACAAGATTGAATTGGTTCCATCTGATTCTAAAAAACTGAGTAGCTCCTTTATTTCACTGGGCCGTTCTGACCAAGTCGTTGGTGCATTGCTCAGTGCAAACGAAGGTGATCTAATCGGGCCCATCAAAACATATCGTGGCTATGGAATTATTAAAGTAAATGCTATCAGCACTTTTGACTCCACAGCTTGGGGCATTCAAAAAGATATACTCCAACTTGACCTTACACAACAAAAACAAAATCGCGTTTACCGAAGTTGGATGACTGACATGAGAGATAATGCTGATATAGTCGACAACAGGAAATACTTCTTTTAGTTGATGAATTGAAATGATGAGCACAGATACTCATCTAACGTTAATGGTAAAAGGGCCTCGGTAATCATCCGAAGCCCTTTTTTTTTATATATTATCATTTTTGGTTATACGACACATGCGCAGCATTTGCCAAGCTATGGAAATCACTTTTTTGGAGAATTGGAGAGCAATTTCATAGCCGACAGAGGTGAGTCAGGCATTTGCATTTATTATAGCATGGTCGATTTTAAGAAATGGGTCTGTATAGATTTCCTATAAAAACCCTTAAAAATATAAAATATTGCATTTTTTATACAAATCGTGCCTCAATATCCTTAAAATTCAATTCTGGTTGATTATCAAGTATGTCATTATAATGTCTTGTATAAATATCAAATACTGATTTTGCTTTCGCTGTATGCTGGTTTTTAAGATGTCCTTCCATTGCCCATTGGAGTCCATCTTCATCGATGGAATCCCAGGATAATATTTGTTCACCCAACGCCGCTAATTTCTGCCAATTATTCAATTCACGATATGGAATGACTAAAGATTCAGCAATCCGTTTTGATTTAGCCTGAATATTCTGTCGAATATCTTCCATCCATTTGTCATCCACATCATGACATAATTCGCCGCTTCCATAGAGTCGTAAGGCTGTTTCTCGTGCTTGAATATCAGCCTGAGAATTCGCTTTAAAAACGGATAAGAAATAGTGAAAATCTGAGAAATGTTCTGCGCCAAGTTTTATAAATATATTATGATCAAAACTGTTAATAATTCCTGAATAGGCCGCACCCAAGACATTCCTGATTTGAGACATGGCCACATAACGACTATTGGCGGCACTTTTTTGATTCGTATTTGGCCAGAATTCGCCATAGATATCATTCGGGGATACACCTTTATCTCCGTTTAAAATGAGATAGACAAATAAATGGCGTGCTTTTTTTGAGATCCACTCAGAAGCCAAAACTTCTATACCAGACTTATATAATTTAAAATTACCAAAACATTGAACGGCAAAATCATGATGTAAATATGGATTCTCATCTTGTGAAAAACTAGGCATGTAGATAAAAGTCGAACTGGGAATGTCATTTATTTTATTATTTTTCCATCGAAATCCGATAATTCCCAATGAAATCATTAATGCCAAAACGCCAAAACCATACCGACCCCATGATTCCATTGCTGAAATCGGCGGTGGATCCATGGGAGGATAATTGATTGTGTGAATTTGAACAAATGTTTTTTGAGTGTTTGAAATGTTTGACTGTGTCGCCACAACGAGTTTTCCAGTCTTTTTATTTACATTAGGTACAATCTTCCTTGACTGGAATTCTGTTTCTGTATTAGGGATTATAGATTTGTTTTCGATGTCATACGTTTCTGGATTAATAGTCAATATATAAATAGGGGAATTAGATATTGATTTTACGGATAGTAAAAACCGATTAATGTCTTTTGAATATGATAAAACTGCTTGATCATAATGCTGAATAGAGATGAAAGATTTAATTTTCTGTAAATGCATTGTTTTTCGATTGAATTTCCAAAAATCATTAAATGTGTGGAATCCTCTTTCTTGCAAACCACTTATATTACCAGATCCTCCAAATAAATAAATATAATTTGAATCGGGTCCTTCTGATACGGATGAGCCAAATCGAGGATAAAACCTATCACCCCAAACAGATAATGTATCCCAATGGTGAGTCTCATAATCAAATTTTCGTATATGGTTTTTTGAACGATACCACCCATATCCACCAAACAAATAAAATTCATTTGTATTAAAATCAAAAAAATGTCCAGCCGTATGGTATTGGTCTCTTGGGCCTTCGATCAAATATGATTTTTTTATATTTTTATTTAAGTCATAAAGATTAAAATCCCCACCATCACTCGAGAATACAAATATTTTTTCATTAATATTATTGTAATAAAAATAACCATCCTCTTCAATATTGATTTTTGCCCGAACAAATTTTTTAGAATATTCGTGAGTATCAATTGTATATATATTCAGGCCATTCTCTATAAAAGTGATATTATTATGATCGTTACTAAAGATAATAATTTCAGGATCCTTATATATAATAGTGTCTTCTACAACCCATGTGATATGGGATTCATATTCCCATAAACTATTAGTAATCATTGCTTTTCGGCCACCAATATTATCATACCCATAATTGCCTGAAGATTCATCAAATTTCCAATGATGTCGCAAAACGTTTTTACTAAACACTTTAATATTCTTCAAGGTCATACTAGGTACGTCAGACAAAAGTCCATTCGAACCAAATTTAATTCTAATATCTTGTTCATTTAACATGGGATATTTTAGAATCTTAGCAACTTTATTATTCAACACCAGCCTTACCTCATCCAATACTAAATTATATGTGATCGACAAATGATGCCATTTTAATGGATTTAACTCTGATTTTGGTATTGAAATAGAAATCATCTTATTTATTTCTTGAAAACTAAATTCAAAATAAGTTGTATCAATATGTTTAAAATCTATATTAACCAAATTACTGGCAGGTAAAGAATCAGAATCTATATGAAGAATAAATCCAAACGGACTTGGATCTCGTATTAAAAATTGGAATGAAAGAGTAAATTCATCTTCCACATGAATGGGATCATTTGAGGATATATCTAAAGTTGAGAATGGTGTGTTACCCCCCAAACCATCCTTGCCAAAGAATCGTAATCCTGAACTGTTATCCTGTCCGATGAGAATCGAAAAAAGAACACAAAGAGGCAACCGCCTAATTAAACTTAAATTAGTCTTAAATTGAAAATTTGGGAACCTTAATATTATCTTAAAATCCACCATGGCATGTAGAATTTGATATCTAAATATCAGGAATTCAAGGAATTAATGACATGCCTAAATAATCGGAATTACAGATTAAATTAAGTTAAATAATCCGGACAACATACTCTATGGATTTCCCTTACCAAATTGTATGAACATTCTCTGACTCACGAATATTTTTATCTGCTGTTACCAATGGCGATCCTGAAAATATTGATGTCGCGGAAATAAGCCTATCGGCCGGATCAGAGATTGGTCCCAATCCAAATTTTATGGATTGATCAGCAATTTCCGGGGTGATGGGTTGGAATATATAATTCCGACTTAAAGACAATAATTCAATAAACTCGAGAAAGGGTACATCTATTATCAACCGCTCTTTATCAATAAGCATCGATATTTCCCATAGAGAAATATCGCAAAATAAAATGCCCTCCGAATCATTGGCTTCATCAAATACTTTTCGAGCTTTATTACTTAGTTTATCTGGTGCCAATGCATCCCATATTATTACATGGGTATCAGCAACAATTCTCAATTAGCCTTTCCCCACTCCTCTTTAAATGGAGTAATGATATCATGAATTTTGGCTGTTTCACTTATTTCTGATAATTTATATTGCGCAACTATTTTGGGATATCCCGGCGGCACAAGTTTTGCAACTTCTTTACCCCGGGATGTAATGGAGAGGGAAAGCCCCTTTTCAATGCTTTTTAATACTTTCATTAGATTGGCCCTCAAATCACTCACTGCGATGGATTGCATAACAAATAGTCCTTTAGTTGTACACTCCAAATGTACACCTAATCGTGCGTTTGAAACAATATAATATCCTTTTTTTCAAGACCGCATGCGCTGGTTGATTATATTTTTGTAATTTTGGATTGAAAAGATAACCATCAGTGAATCATTTTTTCACAAGACTTGGGTACAACAATTCACTAAGTACATAGTCCCAATCCACGGATATTAACTCACCCCATAATTTGTAATCCCGGGATTCGAAGAATACCCGGGATCCAGTTCTGTGAATATTACTATCGTTGCATTTGGATACCCCGCCTTAGGCGGGGCATAACGAAAGAGTTTCTTTACAAATAAATCTATCTATACACATCTTTTCGGTGCGCAACCCGGACGATCAATATAATTAATTCTTTATCCTTATTTTGGATTATGATCCGATATGACCCCACTCGAAGCCTAGCCATGCCCTTATATTTTTTCCCTTTCAATGGGGAGATTCTATTCGATATTGCAGCAGGGTTTTGAGTAAGAATATTGAGTTTGACTTTTATTCTCTTTTGCCAAATTGGATCGATTTTAGATAATTCATCATTCGCTTTATCTAAAAATATTAGCGAATACACTAACCGATTCCGAGCGTTTCCCAAACCTCGTCAGCCGGAATAGTTTTTGCATTGCCTTTTTCCAATTCATCTAACCGTTTTTCTGCAATGGCACTATCCAACTCGTCAAAATACAATTCTAAGGCCTCGGTGATAATATGACTTTTCTTGCTATTGAGTTCTTTTGAAACAGCTTCCAATTCCTCAGAAACTGCACCGGGTAGCGTAATATTCATTCTATAATGTTTCGACATGTATAATTATACACATAATAATACACTATATTTGATACTTATTTCAAAAGAATCATCTTTTTTGTTTTCACAAAATTCCCTGCCCTAAGTTGGTACAAATACACTCCTGCACCCACGGGATCACCAAAATTATTGGTGGCATTCCACTTTATCGAATGGTACCCAGCAGGTGTATTGTTCATATTGAATGTTCTTACCTTTTGTCCTAGCATATTGAATATAGTAACAGTTATATCGCTCACCTCAGGCAGATCGAACCGTAATGTAGTCGTTGGGTTGAAAGGATTTGGATAGTTATCATGAAGCGCAAATTCAGTTGGTATTCCTTCACCTTCTGTTGAAAGATATTCATAGCGATTGACAAATAGAACTCTATCATCACCTGTGATTCTTACTGTATCAATCCCATCGGTAGCAAAAATTGTAAACTGAACAGTTGCTTTCTCGTTTGGCTTCCCCTCAAAGACAATCTCCACAATTTCTTGATATGACAATGGCAAAGCAATGACGGTTGTATCGTATATCTCTTTTTCGGGATAGACGCCTATTTTTGCATAAACGAGGTAATCAATAGTATCGATATCCACATCTATACTTTCGGACCATTTCAATTCGTATGTTTCCCCAAGATTAGTCTTAGAGATTTTAATCGTATCCGCTGCCTTACTTACCCAGTCAAAGCTAACTGGTGCAATATTGTTCCACGCAACAACTGTATCTTTATTAACCAGAGGACTTACTTTATGCCAACTAGGTTCTAATTGCCTTAAGCCATCAGGATTTGGTTCCGATTTGAACCGCTCTAAATCTTCTTTGACTGCAAAAGTATCGGGGATTGTATAATCTGGTATTGTTTTAAAATAATGATACCAGTACTGACTTTCTCCGGTCTCTCCTGCAACTAAAGTTGTATCAAGCCCTACAGTTGCTTCCCAATGATCATCTGATAACTTCCGCATACTTACAGTATCTCTACCATTGCAGCCCGTACATTCATGGTTTTCTGCACCCGATTTCCAAAATCCAAGTGAGATATCAGTGTCCGGAAGCGAATGAACTGGCAGCTCTACATTAAAGGTGATTGCTTTAATACCATTATTATTATAAGTAGATACACCATCTACCTCTACTCCACAAATGTAAGCAAAGGTTACGCCTGCATCCAGTTCCATTTTAGTAACATCAGCATTAGTCCAATTTGCTGTGGCCCAGACTGGGTCTAACACTTCGATACAAGTAAGACCTGGATTTTCTTGAGCAAAAAAAGTAATTAACGCATCTTTAATTCCATTTCTCATATTCAGTGACGTTAATTTGTTTTCTGAAACATATAAAACCTTTAACTTTATATTTTGACTCAAATCCAAGCTGGTTAATTGATTTTTATATAAGCTTAGGTAGTCTAAAGCAGTATTCTTACTCACATCCAGGCTGGTCAATTTATTATTCCAGCAATTCAGATTGGTTAAGGCTGTATTGGCAGTCATATCAAGACTGGTTATTTTATTACTCCAACATTCCAGGCTGGTTAAGGCTGAAAAAGCTTCTATCCCGGTTAAATCGCTTATTTCTTTTTCGCTCACATCTAAAGTGGTTACACCGCTGATATTTGCTGTAACTACTGAATCATCCAGAGTTGTGTCGTAGCCTAGGTCAATCAGGGCCTGTTCAAATTTGTCATCGGGGACATAGGTATTCTGGGCAAAAACGAATGATGATGTTAATAAGACAATGAAAAGAATAGCGATTTTCTTCATGATGAACTCCTTTTTAGAATAATGATTTCAGAATCACAATTAAATTTGTTCCGTGATTCAAAGCACCAATCCATATTATGATTTACGCTTAAATTATCGGTGGAAGAAAAAAAACAATTGTTAACCACTCGTGAGCCTGAGTGGATAGTCTTAGGTAAACAGTTGTCTCCCTTCCACCGAATTTTTCTTTATTTCAACAATACCATCTTCTTTGTTTTATTTAAAACAATAATGCCCTTTTCATTTCGAATAATCGCATGGTAGAAATACATTCCCGTTGATACACGATTACCACGAGAGTTGGCGCCATTCCATATAAAAGTATAGTATCCTGACGGACGGAATTCATTGATCGCCAACCGAGTCACTTCTTCACCCAAAAGATTATAGATAATTAAATCAACCTGGGCATCGTCTTCTAAACTAATCATTATTGATGTCTGGGGATTAAAGGGGTTGGGGTAGTTTTGACTCAA
>JABGTK010000041.1 GCA_018647265.1 Candidatus Neomarinimicrobiota bacterium
AAGTCTGAATCATTTAGCTTTTTGTTTGTATCTTTTCTTTGGGTCATGGCTTTTCTCCTTTTATTTGATTCTTGTCAAAACAAATTTAAGAAAAAACTGTGACCCCTTTTTTAAAAGTACAGAAAATTAAGGACATAACTGATAAAAATGATAACAGTTTAATTTTAATCTAATGAATTTACTCGTTCCATTAAGCGAACGATTAAATGTAGGGACCTTTCTCTCTTGATCTGTTTCAAATGACTGGACAGCTCCTTTTTACTTAAAGACTTGAGTGATTTTATTTCTTTTTGCGTTAGTCTCTTGATATTTATTTTTTTATCTGTTTATCTGATTGTTTATTAAGATTCCCGATAAATCTATTTTCCATTTTTCAATTTCATTCGAAAATCTTCTCACTTTTATTTTTTCACCAAACTTTGGCACCTAATCACTAAAAAAGGGTTCTATATCATTTAGAAAATCTATTTTTAAATAAATTCCAAATTGTTATTCTTCCAAAAGCTAAACAAGAGACAGCCTCTTCCAAAATTAATTGAATGGTAAACGTGATTTTTCGAATATTCGAAAAAATCGAGTTATTGTTAAAAATAATATAATGTTACTCCCATCGCTCTTGCTCCCCTCCGAAACAGGGGTTATATTCCTCGGCTTTTTTAACCGAATAATAATAAAACTTAATGAATAGTAAACTGACACCAAGATTTTTAATCATCGGCCTTGTACTCATCTGGGCCACCTGGGCCATATGGCCAACCTTTCAATATCAGAATTTATCTGACACCGAAAAGGAATCACTGCGCCAAGAAGGAAAACTCGTACAGATAGAGTCACGCACTATCAAGCAGGGTCTGGACTTAAAAGGCGGTATGTATATTGTCCTAGAGGTAAACCTACCCATCTTGCTAGAGAACCTTGCAGAAAACAAGGATAGTAAATTCAACCTTGTCATTGCTTCTGTTCAAGATAAACTAATCCAATCGCCAGAAGCTGATTTTTTCACTTTGTTCACATCCGTAACAAAAGAAAACAATCTTAAGCTGTCCCGTTATTATTATGATTACGGTTCAAGCAATAGCGCAATTCTCACTGCTCTAGGAGAAGAAGCGGAAGATGCCATCAACCGTGTTTTGGAAATTTTACAAAATAGAATTGACCAATTCGGTGTTGCTGAGCCAACAATCCAAAAACAAGGTAACCAAAGAATTATTGTAGAATTGGCCGGTGTTCAAGATTCTGAAAGAGCCCGCACTTTACTAGAAAGCACTGCTCTTCTTGAATTTTACCTTGTGAAAGATGTAACTATAACAAATGAGATTATGGTTAAAATCGATCAAGCGCTTAAAGGCGATGAATCCATTGCCGCCATCACCAAAACTGCTTCACCGGAAAAAATAGATGAACCAGAAAAAAGCGATGATGAGACAGTATCTGTAAGTGACCTTTTTGGAGAAACAGAAAATTCCGAATCTGAATCCGATGCAAATGCAATTGAAGAAGCACAATTTGCTGATCGTCCTTTTTCTACTCTACTTAGAAATCTGGGACAGTCAATTGGCGTCCCTGAGAAAAATGTTTATGCTGTTAAAAAAATATTAGAACGACCAGAAGTGCAGGAAAAACTTGCGGCAGTTGGCGGTATATTTTTATTTAGCCATAAAGCAGAAGAATATCCACTCGTTGATGGAACCGTTGAAAGTATGTATAGCTTATACCTCGTTGAGGATGAAGCAGAACTCACCGGCGGTGTTGTGGATGAAGCAAAAGCAAACTTAGGTCAACAGGGATCTAGTTCTGCTGGACAGCCCATTGTGAACTTATCTATGAATACAGATGGTGCCCGAAAATGGTCCATCGTAACCGGTTCCAATGTGGGCCGCAAAGTTGCGCTTGTTCTGGATAAAAAAGTACACATGGCACCTAATATTAAGGAAAAAATTTCCGGAGGCGGTACTCTTATCGAAGGTTTCGCCAATATTAATGAAGCAAAAGATATCGCTATTGTACTTCGTGCCGGTGCATTACCTGCGCCTGTAGACATAATTGAAGAACGGGTCGTAGGTCCTTCATTGGGCGCTGACTCAATTCGCCGCGGCACACAATCTGTCCTGATTGGGCTCGCACTTGTATTGTTATTTATGATGGTGTATTACAAGATGTCTGGATTGATAGCAAACTTTGCACTAATATGGAATATTATCCTCGTACTGGCTGTGTTAGCTTCCTTGGGGGCAACATTAACACTCCCTGGTATTGCAGGATTGATTCTAACCGTAGGTATGTCAATCGATGCCAATGTAATTATTTTTGAACGTATCAGAGAAGAATTACAAAAAGGAAAAACACCAAGAGCTGCAGTTGATGGCGGATATAGTCGCGCACTTACGACCATTATTGATGCCAATGTTACTACAGTTATTGCTGCATTGGTATTGATGCAATTCGGTTCAGGCCCCATTCGTGGATTTGCCACAGTACTATTCTGGGGTATCCTCATCTCTATGTTCACAGCCATTTTTGTAACTCGCACAATTTTTAACTCTTTTACCAGCCGCAAAGGCTTAACCAAGTTGAGCATATGAGAATTATTAAAGACACGAAAATTAATTTTATGAGTCAGCAAAAGCTGACTACACTTTTATCCGCATTCTTAATTATTGCCGGGGTGATTTCTCTGGCGGTGAATGGCGGACCAAAACTAAGTATCGACTTTAAGGGTGGTACCATGGTCTCCGTGCAGTATACAGAAGCCATGGATGTAACCGTAGTTCGAACAGCTATGGGAAATGTGAATATTGATGGACAATCCTTCGATTTCAGCCGTGAAGAGATCAAACACTTTGGAGGCTCGGCCGCAATCTCAGTTCGTGTACCACACATTGAGAATGCGCCAAATAATTTTGCCCAAAAAATTGTGGACCACCTATATAATGCATTCCCGGGAAAGGTGCCTGAAAACAAAACAGATTTCATTCTAGGTAAAGGTACAGTGGGACCAAAAATCGGATCTGAACTAAGTGGAAAGGCCATCATGGCTATCATTTCTGCTTTAGGATTAATCCTGCTTTATATTTCCATTCGGTTTGAATTTCGATTTGCTTTAGGTGCAATCGCTGCCTTAGCTCATGATGTTCTCATAACATTGGGAATATTTTCGCTTATGGGATACGAGATCAGCCTGCCGATTATTGCAGCATTCTTAACCATTGTGGGTTATTCTCTCAATGATACGATTGTTATTTTTGATCGAATCAGGGAAAACGTGAAAGCTTCAAAGAAGGAAACATATAATTTAATTGTCAACCAAAGCATTAACGATTCACTATCTAGAACCATTATCACCTCATTAACTACCTTTATGGTTGTGTTCGTGCTTTGGTTATTCGGTGGTGAAGTAATTCACAATTTTGCATTAGCTATGATCATTGGTGTTATCGTTGGAACTTATTCTTCGATTTTTATTGCCAGCCCCATAGTGGTTCATCTGCATGAGAACGCTACGAAATAATTTCAGTTTTAATATATTATAAAAAAAGCCCCTCGCATTCTGCGGGGGGCTTTTTTATTTCTGTCAGATGAATTGAAATGAAAAATTGATCAAATCATTTCTAAATTATTATTCTGCAACGATATGTAATCTCTCCGTTGCAATCCACACTCACATGTTTTTTAATTTCTAAATATTGTCTTTTCCCAATTAAACATTTTCACACACCAGAAAATGGCCAATCCTGCAAAACCAAATAAGGACAAGTATACTTCTGCCATATAGAGCGGATTAATCACACCTGCAATAATATCCTTTGAAGCAAGTGATACATTTAAAACTGGTATTAATGCCGTCACTGAATTGAGTTCCATCCCCGGCAATGTGCCAATAACCGCCGGAAAAATAATGACAATATTTAATGGAGCTACAATGCTTTGGGCTTCTTTGAATGATCTCGCATAGATTGAAAGCCCCAACAACATGGCGCTGAAAAAAGCAGCCACCGGTAATACCAATGTCATGATTAACCCAATCGTTTTTGGATTAAGAACCTCATTGATCACCATTAATATCTCGGGCGGAATATCAGGAATACGTTGAATCCCCACGGCCATTCCACCTAATGCAAGAAATGCTGTTAAACATGCAGCTAACAGTACTACTAGGAATTTTCCCAAAACAACATCCAGTCGACTTGCCGGCGAGGAAAGAATGGTTTCTAAGGTACCCCTTTCTTTTTCTCCAGCGCCTAAATCAAGAGCAGGATACATGGCACCCATAAATCCAAAAATTATAAATACATATGGAAACCATCCACCTGCGATCTTACCAAATTTTTCCTGTCTCGAAGCAACATCTTCATAATTAATCGCGTAGGCTCTGACTACTTCTGGTTTAAGGTTGAGACGATCCATTCGCTCAGCCACAATACGATCTTCAAATTTATTCAAGACACCCTTAATCCTGGTTTTAGTCACCCCAAAAGAATCGGTACCCTTAAATTGAATTCTGATTTTGGCTTGACCATTTTTGGCGATAGTCTCTTTATAAGCGGGATCAACATGAATCGCCACATCAAGGAATTCCTGTTGTATATATGACTGAATACTATCCTTTGGAATTTGATCTAGAATGATAACTTTATCCATATCGGCAAATGCCTGATACAAATCCGGTGCATATTCCTGACCATAGATTTGAACTTTTAATTGTTTCTCACCAGCCTTTTCTGCCATTGACTTGGTGATTTTAAATACGGTACCTAAAAGAACCGGTATGAGTAAAAGCGGAACAACAACCATCATCATGATGGTCCGTCTATCCCGAGTTATGTCGATTACTTCTTTTTTAGCAATAGTGAGGAATTTCATTTTTAGGCCTCCCCTACTCTATAGATGAATTCATCTTCAAAAGTTGGCTGTGTCATTTCAGATTTAAATTTGTCTAAAGTATCGTTATAAAAGAATCTGCCTTTATATATAATGGCAATATCATCACAAACCTGGTTTACTTCCCCCATACGATGGGTAGAAAAAATTACTGTTTTCCCTTCTTCTCGACAGGAACGAATCAAATCCATTATAGCCCGTGATGTCATTACATCTAAACCGGAAGTAGGCTCATCAAATACCATTACAGGCGGATCGTGAATTATGGTTCGCGCAATAGATGTTTTTTGTTTCATTCCGGTACTCAAGCGAGAAATTCTGCGATCCGCAAAACTGTGCATATCCAAAATGTCAAAAATGCGATCTTTTCGTTTATGAAAGATTGCCTTATCCATGCCGTGAAGATCAGCAATATATTTCACCATTTCTGTTGGTGTCAGGCGGTCATAAAGGGCTGTTTGTCCAGTCATAAAACCAATCTGCTCCCGAACTCTCTGACCATCAGAAACAGAATTGAAACTCGAAACTGAAATGGTTCCAGTTGTTGGTTTTAGCATTGTTGCTATCATCCGCAGGGTGGTTGTTTTGCCAGCGCCGTTGGGGCCAAGCATTCCGAAAATTCGCCCCGGCTGACATTCAAAACTGATGTCATCCACAGCACGCAGTGTTTTGGAATCTTTATATTCGTCACCCAGTTCTCTACGCTGTTTTCGACTGAGGGAAAAATCTTTTACAAGGTTTTTTACATTAATCATTTTATTCCTTAGGATTAATAGATAGGAAGATAGGAAGATAGGAAGATAGGGAGATTAATTATAATAGACTGAAGAGCCAAGACAATAAGTGAAAAGTTGATCTTTACATTATTTATTGATTAAATCAATCTGCTATTAATATATATTCATGAATATGAAATTAAAGATTTATATACTTTATGCATTAATGATTTCCTGTTGGGGAACGACTTGGTACTTTTTGAAAATCAGTCTTCAGGAAACACCGTTATTCTGGGGCCTCGCATTACGCTTTATTTTTGCCGGAATGATCTTTTGGGTCTTTTACTTTATTAAAAATGAACGGATAAAGTTTACATCCGAGATCAAAAAGGTTTACTTCTTATATACATTCCTAAATTTCACCCTTTGTTATTTCCTAACCTATTGGGCCATGAGATATGTGTATTCTAATTTAGGATCGATCCTTTGGAGTTTATTCCCATTATGTGTGGCAGGGATGGCCCATTTCTATTTACCGGATGATAAACTTAATTTTAGAAAAACCTTAAGTATGGTTGTGGGATTCATTGGTACAATTTTGATTCTTTATAAAGGCGAATCATTGGGGATGGGAAATGTTGTTTATGGAATTATTGCTATTTTAATCTCTATTGTTTTGGCGGCATGGCCCAACATCTATTTAAAAATGCACCATACAAAAATAAACACTTTCCATCTCAATGCTGTAGGAATGACTACATCCGGAATTATTATGATGCTTATTTCTTTTATTCTAGAGCAAGGTCAATCCATGCCCATGGATAGTAAGAATCTGTTTGCATTAATTTATCTGACAGTCCCGGGTACAGTAGTAACGTGGGGAATCTACATTTGGCTTTTCAACCATATGCGTGTCAGTCAAATCAGTTATGTGGCTTTCTTTCCCCCAGTGATTGCCATTGCCATGGGATGGATTTTTCTTGGCGAAGAGCTTCCAATGGTTATAATAATCGGAGCCAGTTTAATCATATTGGGCGGTTTCCTTATTAATTATCAAACAAGAGTTAGGGAGATTATTTCAGAACCGGGGTTATTATCGGTAACTGAAGACTGATTTATTTATTTTTGCTGTAAATTCCAACATGATTCAATACACCATTACCGATTCTCCAATCGGAAAATTATTGATTTCCAAGTCTAATAAAGGAATCACTCATATCCTTTTCGAATATCAAATTTCTCAATTTGAATCCATAATTAAAAAGAAATTTCCAGACGAAATAATTGTACGGAATGACACATCTCTATCTAAAACAGTTAAACAGTTAAACGAATATTTTTCCGGAGAAAGACAGGTTTTTAATATTGAGCTGGATTTAGTTATGCCACCCTTTCATCAGAAAGCATTAAATGTTGTTGAAATGATACCTTATGGCAAAACAATCTCTTATAAAGATGTGGCGGCGCATGCCGGCAATATTAAAGCTGTCCGCGCTGCAGGGTCAGCTAACGCCAATAATCCCATTCCGATTGTTATTCCTTGTCACCGAGTATTAGCAACAAGTGGAGGACTCGGCGGTTATGGCGGTGGATTGAAAATGAAAAATTACCTTCTGAACTTGGAAGGTGCCCTTTAACTTTCCACCTTAATTTTTCATAAAATAAATTTAAATCAATATGTGGCAATCAATTAAACGACGAATTTTTGCTGGCCTTTTGGCCATTGTACCCATTGCGGTTACTTTCTGGATCCTTAAATTTTTATTTTCCTTTACCGATGGTTTGGCATCGCCTTTCTTGAGGCGTTTTGGTGTCGAGATTCCAGGACTAGGTATAATTTTAACAGTAGTCTTTATTTTTACTCTAGGTTTATTTGTGACAAATGTCTTGGGTAAAACACTTTTTAATTGGGGCGAACGAATCCTGGCTAAACTTCCCATTGTAAATACAATCTATAATACCATTAAGCAGATTACTTCCGCCTTTTCTGGGTCGACAGTAAAATCTTTTCAACAAGTCATTTTTATTCAATATCCCCGTGAGGGATTATGGACCATGTGTTTCGTAACCAATCAGTCCAAAAATGACAGTGGCGAAGAATTTTATCATGTATTTGTTCCAACAACACCTAACCCCACATCCGGAGTATTTATTGTAGTACCTAAAAAAGATGTGGTACATCCTGATATTTCAGTTGAAAATGGACTGAAAGCTATTATTTCCGGCGGCATCCTCGATCCTGGAAAATCCCTAAGCGACCGATTACCAAATAGGCCATGAGTGAATTCACCTACTTAGTCCTGCTCCTTTTTACGAGTTTCCTAGCAGGCTCTACCCCAACAAGCATAATAATGGGGCAACTCATAAAAGGTATTGACCTTCGAGAACATGGTAGTGGTAATGCTGGTGCCACAAATGCCTTTCGGGTCCTAGGGTGGAAACCGGCATTGGTGGTGATTAGTATTGATATATTTAAAGGATGGTTTCCCGCTGCTGTTTTAGCGCCAGTATTTTTTAGCGCTCAAGTAATTCCTGACCTTGGGGTAGTTCAAATTCTCTGCGGATTCTCTGCCGTATTAGGTCATACCTATACCATTTTTGCCGGATTCAAAGGAGGCAAAGGCGTGGGTACTTTAGGCGGAATGCTTTTGGCCTTATTCCCTACTGCTTTTCCTTTTTGCCTGACTATTGCAGTCTTAACGATCATCTTCACAGGATATGTATCTCTGGCATCTATATTGGCAGCGTCATCATTACCAATATTTTTATTGATATTACCACCATTCTTCGGTGCAGAACCGGCGCCCTTATCCCTGATAGTATTCAGCCTCTTGATTCCCTTTTTTATTATTTATACACACCGTAGCAATATTCAACGGTTGCGCAGTGGTGAAGAGAATCAATTTGTTAAAGCGATGATCTTCAGAAAAAAATAATTATTATAGATTAAATCTGATGCTGAGTGGCAATATGAAGTCCTCGATCTACCTGTTTACCGTTATAAAAACCCCACCCATAATCTATCCGTAATATTTCAACAAATGGTGCTTGAAACTGGAAAGTAATACCAGAGCCTGAAATGGGTTTAAGGTTCAATAAATTCTTAAAATCATTTTTTGTTGTTACCCCCAAATCAATAAATGCGCCTACTGTCAAACCAAATTCATATAAATTTGCCAGAGGTAAACGAGGTATAATCACTTTTCTCAATTCGATTGCCGTTTTCAAATTGTGAAATCCAAATCGGTATTCTTGTTCGGAATCATTGTAGTTGGTATAGTTTGGATACTGCCATCCACGAACAGAACCAGAATTACCCATAGATGTTAAAAAGTTCTGATCCTTAGTTCCATAATTTATTTGGGCTTTAATGCCCCAAGCAAGGATCCATGGTTTAGCATCTTCAATATGACTTAAGCGTTTATAAAAACTATAGGACTGGAACCAAATAAAATTATTTTCAATTTCCCCATTCAGATCAAAACGGCTTACAAATGCCTGCTTAAATAAAACACCTTTGGTTGGATTGGCATAAAGGTCCCTGGTATCATAATGGAAAGACCCCATAGGGGCAAAATATTGATAACTGAATTTTATTGAATCATTCTTAAAATCCATTGCTTCAATTTCAAAACCAAGAGATGCTTTTTTTTCATAACCAAAAAATCGCCCCATATTGAATTCAATTGTTTTGAGATCGACATCATATGGGAGAAAAGGGTGCCTAAACATTACCTTTGCAATATCGGCTTTTAGGGAGACGTGATCCCCCGTAATCCATGGGTTTAAATAGGAAACGCCAAATGTGGTTCTTCCGCCAAGCATGAGTCCCATTCCCAGCATTTCATTTCGGCCACGAAAATTTTTAAACATTCCGCCGCCGCCATAGGACCATCCCGTTTTTTCTTCATAACTAGGAACAGGTCCTCCAATAAACCTACCTCCATAGAATTTATTATTCTCGAGAATCTCATATTCCAAGCGAACATTTTTATTATCTAAAGGAATGGCGCGCCAATTTACGTCGGCAAAAATCCCCAAATTTAGCAGTCTATTTCTGTCCGCAATTGCAACAGTACTATCCAACGGAACATCCAGAGGATGTTGAATCTCTCGAGAAATGATATAATCCTTGGTGAACGAATTACCTCTATAGATTATCTCGGAGACAATCAGTTCCTGGCAAAAACCAAGGATGGGTAAAAGAAAAAGAAATCCCCGCAATTTCATAAAAAGTTTTATTTAAATATCGATGCTACGCAAAAGAAGTTTCTTTTGATATTCGATTCCTTCTTCTGAATACATATCATCAATGGCTGTTCTCAGTTTTTGATCAACAACTGTGCTATTCATTTGAATTTGAACGTGACTTTTATCCAACTCACGCACCTTTAAAACTGTTTGGTTATTTTCATATTTATGAAAACCATCAGCAAATTCCCGAGGTGTACCATATTCCATAAGAAATTTATATTTGATCACATCGTCAGCAATAAGTTGCGGGAACCCGGTGGGCTTCAACTCAATAGTTCGTAATACCCCATTCAATATAAAATGAGATGGTTCATGGTTGTTTGAACTGTAAATATAATCCACGTTAATAAAATGAAGTTCCACTGTTTCAATGGTTAAACGAGTTATAATCTGAAATAAAACTTTGGAACGTTTTAGGGGTAGTTTATACCCTGTTGGCAAATCAATAACCTCTTCCCAATATTCTACCGTTTGAGCTGAGTCTATCACATTAGACATAACAGTGGGCATACTCATACCCCATTTCGCCACAAGATGTCGATCCACAGTCCAGCCTTCCGGAAGTGTTTGGACTTGGAATGATGAGCGAGTAGAACGCTGCCGAGGAGACGGTTTACTAGATGTCTTCTTAGCTTCTTCATTATTCTGGGAAGATTTTTCTGTTATATTTTTTTTGGGAATTATAAATACTTCAGGTTCCGGTGATTTGCTTAAGGCACAACTCATGAGGGGAACACTCAAAGTTAGGAAAATTAATTTATAAGCATGCTTCATAAAATGTTCTATTTTTTCTTGGGTGGATGTTGTGGATGTTCATTTCCCCGATGGCACACCCAACAGGAAATTTCATGAAAATTAAGATCATTCATTGTTTTATTGGATTGTTGAACCATTGCCATCATTTGACGAGCGACTTTTTTATGATCCTTTTCATCGCTGGAATAATCAGTCAAATTATGGCAGAAATTACACTTAACACCCAATTCGGGTGCTACAACAGATTTCATAAATTTTACTAATTCACGTTTAGTTTTATAATGTAACACCTTCACATTTTTCAATTCAGATTTCTGTGCAAACAGAAATCCGCTTATAAGCGCAATAATAATATACCTTTTCATAAGTCTTCTCCTAAAACCACAAGTGTAATTGGGATAAAACTTCAACTCCTCTCGGTGATTTACCAGCGGATAAATGGGATGATCGGATTTGAAATTTGATATCTACAAAGGGTAAAGGTACATAATTCAATCCAAAAGTGGTACGACGAATTGCATCTTTTGTATATTTTATACTTTCGTCAAAAAAATCAATTCGCCCCGATATATTCCATCCTCGTTTAACTTTCCATGTCAATTCACTATAGCTGGCAATGGATCGACCTGACACCAAGTTTTCAGCAATAGTTACTTCTCCTATCCAAGATATATCTCCGCGGGCAATGCCGCCATACACGTTAAACATTTGCAATCCTTTTTCGGCAATGGATTCTTTTAAATAAGAAATCCCTATCATTTTATTCCATGACCCATTTGAGATGAAATGCTCTAAACGAATAAAAGAAGACTGGGACTTATCATTTAAATAGCCTTTTGCCAATCCGAATGAATAATGAGTGTCTCCCCTGTATTGACCTAATTCTAAAAGGGGTGCATTTTTAAGTGTAGGAATAAAGGGCATTCCCTCCCGATTATTACCATTCACTAGTTTAATATTTCCACCTCGCGTGAAGACTGTATGGTCAGCCAATTTCAATCCAAATGTCGGTTTCCCAAGTCCAGCTTTTAGATATCCGTTAAATCCATTTAATCGGAATTGAAAAGCCAAATCTGATTGAAGGGTTGCTAATTGGGCTAATGCAATTACCTTACCCACTTCAGTTTTTATTTGAATGTTAGCTTGCATCGGAAAAATGGCAAGGCCATCGGGTAAATCACCATTATTTTTGGAGACAGATTGGATTCGCACATCACCGCCAAATTGAAAATGCTTTAGGATAATTCCGGTATAACCTGAAATTTTATCAGGAATTTTACGTGCTAAATCATCTAGGCCATAAGCGATCCCATAATCATTCCGCAGTCCCCCACCCGTTGGATCAAAGTGACAAAGAATACAAGATGAACCACTTTCCAATGCATAACGAGGGACGGCCCAGAGAATAGTAGAAAAAAGAAATATATAAAGGAGGAATCGGTTAAAATATCGAATAATCAATTGTTCAGAGCACCTTGGTCTATCCACTTTTTTACCAATTCGATTTTTGAATCACTCCATTTGCTTGCGGGCTCAGGGGGCATGCGATCACCAAATGCTATTCCTTGCAATTTTTTGATTATTAAACTTTCTCCACTGTTTTTTGGAATCACAACAGGACTATTATTACTGCCTGCCTTCATTAAGTTTGTGTAATTACGAACAGATAGTTTACCTTGATTACCGTGGCAATTTATACAACTGGCATTAAAGAGTGGTTGAATATCATCATTAAAACTGACATCTTCTGGAAGTTCTTCGTCCTCC
The DNA here is from genome assembly GCA_018647265.1 of Candidatus Neomarinimicrobiota bacterium. NCBI lineage: Bacteria > Pseudomonadati > Fidelibacterota > Fidelibacterota bacterium. Next base: position 12,372 of record JABGTK010000041.1, read on the forward strand.
TTAGGATTATTTCCAAAATCACTACAGGCGATTAAACCTATAAAAAGAATGGGGAATATTTTTTTCATTTCGAGTAGAAACAAAAAAGCCCCGTAATGCTACGAGGCTTTTTTGTCGAGGAATTAAACGGTTATTTCCGTCCTCTTGCCATTGGGGCACGAGAGACATGACCATTTTTATCAATGAAGTAAAGGTAACCAGATTCACGCTGAACACCAGCATCGGCTACTTTTTCTGCATTCCCGCCACCTTTACCGGCACGGGCCATCTTTGAACGCCATACATTACCATCTTTTCCAAGGTAATACAGGTAACCGGATTCTTTCGAAACTCCAGTTGATTTTACTACTTCAGCCATAAGAATGACCTCCTTTAGTATGTTGTTGTTTTTACTACATGTCAGTTATCGTCGGTAAGTGTACGAGTACTCGTCTATAAAAAGCAAGAATTTTCTCGAGGAGCCTCCGAGGAGAATAAATGGCCTATTTTTGACTTATTCTGTCACCCTCCAATCCCTTAACTTCTCGCCGCTAATTTTAGCGCCATTTGCCCCGGTAGCTCAGCTGGATAGAGCAACGCACTTCTAATGCGTAGGTCACAGGTTCGAATCCTGTCCGGGGTACTAAAAACCCCCGTGTTTATCTTTCGTAGTGAAACGTAGATAGACGGGGGTTTTTATTTTAAAAATAAAAGACTAAATTGACCAAATAGAAGATCCTCCCTTCTTCGTATATTTCCAATCCTTTCATTTCATATTGAGGTTCAAATGAGGAAATACTTACTTTCATTAAATGTTCTATGTTCAATCGTATTTGCGAATGGCGTAAACGCTGACCAATTTAAAAATCTGAAATTCCGTTTTATCGGTCCTGACGGAAACCGCGCTATTGCTGTGACAGGCGTTTCTTCAGACCATAATACATATTACGTAGGCGCTGCTTCTGGTGGCCTCTTTCGTACAAAAAATAATGGCATCTCCTGGGAACCCATATTCGATGACCAGGATGTGTCATCTGTCAGTGCCCTGGCAGTCTCACAAAAGAATCCCAACATCGTCTGGGCTGGTACCGGTGAAACTTTTGTCATTCGCCCTGCCCATGCAATTGGGGATGGAATTTATAAATCCATTGATGGTGGTGATACATGGACCAATATGGGATTGGAAAAAACAGCACGTATCGCTCGCGTTGTCATCCATCCTGAAAATGAAAATATTATTTATGCGGCAGCTTTAGGTCATACTTACGGACCTCAAAAAGAACGGGGTATTTACCGCACAACCGATGGCGGAGAATCTTGGAAGCAAGTCCTCTTCGTTGATGAGAATACAGGTGGTATCGACATTGCAATAGATCGGAATAATCCCAATTTTTTACTCGCTGCCATGTGGGAAATCAACATTAATTCATGGGGACTCAATAGTGGTGGCGAGTCTGGCGGTGTTTTCATTACTCGTGATGGGGGCGATTCCTGGGAACGACAGGACAAAAATGGACTTCCTGGCGGAAAAGGAAAACCGGTTGGGAAAGTGGCTATTGCCATTGCCCAGAGCAATCCCAACATCATGTATGCATTATGCGAAGAATCACACCCCGGTTTATACCGAACGGATGATGGTGGCAAGTCTTGGCATCTTGTAACGCGGAATCACACCCTAGCTGAACGGGCACCATATTATATGCGCATGGCAGTGGCCCCGGACAATCCTGAAAAAATTTATGTATTAAATGTACAGTTTAGCACTTCTGACGATGGAGGAAAAACTATCAAATCTGGCTATGCTGCCGGTGGTGATAACCACGATATTTGGATTGACCCGGAGGATGGCGACCGCATTATGGTAGCACATGACGGTTGTGCCTCTATCACCAATGATGGCAAAACCTATAAGCGTATTGTCCTACCTATCGCCCAGATGTACCACGCCCATGTGGACGATCAAATCCCTTACAATGTTTATGGAAACCGCCAGGATGGCTATTCCTATCGTGGTCCCAGTAACAGTCGTGAATGGGGTATAAATCTTGGCCATTGGCGGGCGTTCGGTGGGTGCGAATCAGGGTTTGGTATCCCCGACCCTAATGATAATAATATTATCTGGTCCGGTTGTTATGACGGCGGACTGGAAGTTTATAATGTGAAAACCGGCCACGCCCGAAACGTACGCGTTTGGCCCGAAACGGGCTATGGGGTTGCACCGAAAGATATGAAATACAGGTGGCATTGGACTTTCCCAATTCACATTTCTGAACATAAAAAACATGCCGTTTATGTTGGGAGTCAATTTGTTCATCGTTCCACCGATCTTGGCCAAAGTTGGGAAATCATTTCTCCCGACTTAACACTTAATTTGAAAAGTCATCAACAAAGTTCAGGCGGCATCGCTATTGATAACCTTATGACATTTGACGGGTCCGTCCTTTTTGCCATTACTGAATCACCACTCAAACAAGGATTGATATGGGTTGGATCTAACGATGGACAGGTTCATCTCACGAAAAATGGCGGACGCAGTTGGAAGAATCTTACGGAAAATATTAATATGCCACCTTGGGGAACCATCTCCAATATTGAAGCATCCCGATTTAATAAGGGGACCGCGTACATTTCTGTGGACTTCCATCAAATGGGTGATTTCGACCCTTATATATATAAGACAGAAGATTTCGGACAATCATGGACCCGTATTAATGGTGATATTCCAAAATCCTATTCCAGTTTTGTCCACGTGGTTCGAGAAGATTATCAAACGCCCGGTGTTCTTTATTCAGGGACAGACAATGGTGTTTACGTTTCTGTAGATGATGGTGATAATTGGACTCGCATTAAAAACAACCTTCCGCCGGCGCCGGTTTATTGGATCAGCCTCCAAGAGCGGTTTGATGATATGGTTATCGGTACTTACGGTAGAGGATTTTATATCCTCGATGATATTAGTCCATTTAGAGAATTGGCGAACGCCAATAAAGAAAATGTAAATTTTATGCCAGTTCAGGATGCCTATCGATTCCAGACTATCCAAAGCATAAAAAATGATGGTGCCAGCCTCATCCGTGGGCAGAATCCCGCTTATGGGGCCAACTTGGATTTCTTCCTTCCGGATACGAATGCGAAAGATATATCCATTGCAATACATGACCAGAATGGAAATGAAATTAGAAAACTCACACAGCGTAAAACCACCCAAGGGGTTAATCGTATCATGTGGGACTTGCGTTATGAAAAAACGAAAACGGCAAAACTCAAGGTGAATCCTCGCGGCGTCGATTGGGTCACATATAACAAAGATGGGTGGCGCCCACTTCGCACTTGGGATATTGATGTAAATAGTGGGAAGCTGGGCCCCAAAGCAGTGCCGGGGAATTACAAGGCCATCCTCAATGTTGATGGAACTGAGTTTACTCAATCATTTAAAGTTTTGAAAGATCCCAATACAACGGGAACAATAAAGGATATAAAATCTCAATTCAAATTCCTCATGACATTGCGAGAAAC
>JABGTK010000042.1 GCA_018647265.1 Candidatus Neomarinimicrobiota bacterium
AAGAATCCCAATAGTTCGGTATCTATGGTGGCGATGGCGTTGGCCGATCGAGGCTCATCGTCGAATAAGGCAAGTTCGCCAAAGAAATCACCCACGCCTAATTCCGCTAAAATATTTTCATTACCGGCCCGGGTTCCAACGGTGATCTTCACAGTACCGTGCATAATGATATACATTCCTTCGCCGGGGGCACGATTTTTAAAAACAAAATCTCCGGCACCAAAAGTGCGGTGATGCATCATTTTTTCAAGTTCCGAAAACTCTTTATCGGAAAAATCTTTAAATACTGGGACTTGTTTCAGGGTTAAGACGGTTTCACTCTCAGAGCGATTCCATCCTTTAAAAATATTTTCCCACTTGGCGCTTTTCAATTTAGACTCCTTAATTTAGAAGATGGATTATAGATATAGGAAGGTGAATTGTACAAGGAAAGACAATCAACAATAAAATTGACCTGTCTTCTCATGATTAGGTACTTTTGATGATAATGTTTCGGCAAATTATACCAATTTTAATCGTTTTTTCCTTGACCCTTTGCTGGGGGCAAAAAATATCAAAGGATTACAAGAAGGAACTTAAAGCGCAAAACAGCGCCATTCAATCGCTTCGAAATGAAATTGAAGCGACCAAGAACCGCATTCAATCTGAAGGTAGAAAAGAAAAAACTTCTGCTCGCCGAGTAAATAACCTTTCAGAAGAAATATCCCTTCTTCAAAGATTAGTAAGAGAAATTAAAAAGGAAGAGGAACTCCTCGTTGCGGATATTTCTCGGACTGAAAAGCATATTAAAAAAAGTGAAATTGAATTAGATACTTTGAGAGTTCGCTATGCACGGCGATTGGGCAAAATTTATAAAAAAGGCCAGTTATCAAATTTGGAGAAAATTTTCAGTTCCACCTCATGGCGCCAGGCGATTTACCGCACAAAATATTTAAAAATTATTTCTGATTTGGATCAAAAAACCCACGCAACGATTCGGTCTTTGTTAGTAGAAATAGGTCAACAGAAATTAGGCCTCGAGGCTGCATTGAGGAAAAAGCGTCGCCTTAAAAGGGATCGTGAAAAAACCCTGTCCGAAGTTCGTAATAAAAAACGAAAAGAACAGCGGGAACTGACGAAGATTCGCAAAAGTCAAAAAGAGCTTAAAACCTATCTCACTGAAAAACAGGCTGGTGTAAAACAATTGGAATCTATCCTTAAAAAAATTCGAGAGGATATTGCCAGAACTGATAGGGAAGATCGAATTCGAAAGCAGCAGATGGCCCTTAAGGCAAAAGAGTTTCCCAAACTAAAAGGGCAATTGGCTTGGCCGGCTGAAGGCCGGGTTATAACGAAATTTGGGCGCCAGTGGAATGCTAAATTGAAAACGACAACCGAAAACCCCGGAGTTGATATTAAAGGGAAACCTGGTTCTGAAATCCGCACTGTTTTGGGCGGTATCGTTACTACAATTACTTTTCTCCGTGGTTTTGGGACAACCATAATCATTGACCATGGTAACGGCTTTTATACTGTTTATAGCCATGTGACCAATGTGGAAGTCAATGAAGATAGTGAAGTTCGCGGCGGTGATGTGATTGCATATATGGGCGATTCTGGTTCTATTAATGGTTCTCAACTTCATTTCGAAATATGGGGCCAAGGGCAGAAGCAAAATCCAGAAAAATGGTTACGCAAAAAATGATATTCAAAGATTATCAACCCATGGTGTGGGAACGCCTTTTGCGTGCCAAATCCAACAATCGTGTTGGTAGCGCTTATTTATTTACTGGATCCCGAGGATGTGGCAAAGAATGGGGTGCGATCGAATTTGCAAAATTATTGAATTGTGAAAATGCCAGTGGTACTTCCTGTAATCGTTGCCCGTCCTGTGCAAAATTTGTTGGCTTACAACATCCCAATTTAAAATTAATTGTTCCCCTTCCCGGAAGCGATAAATCTACCAAAAGTTCCAATCCATTAGATGCCTTAAAAAAAGAGGATCTGGAATATCTTACGGAGGCGATTGCCCGAAAAGGAAGTAATCCATTCTATAAAATCATGGTGCCCGCTGCCAGGCGTATTACTATAAATTCAATACGGGATTTACGAAAAACCATTTATTTAAAGTCTCAATCGAATGGTCAAAAAATTGTATTAATCTTGGATGCCCATCTTTTGTCTGCTGGAATGGGTGAGTCCGCAAATGCTTTGTTAAAAATATTAGAAGAGCCGCCACCGAATACAACATTAATTTTAGTATCCGATAAAAAGTCAGCACTACTGCCAACTATAATAAGTCGTTGCCAGCCGATTAACTTTCCCGCCTTGAACTTAGATCAAACGAGATTGATTTTGGAAAATGATGGCATTGAAAATGAACAAGCAACTCAAATTGCATTGGTGGCAAAAGGGGATGTCCATTTAGCGAAAGAAATTTCTAGTCAGTCTACGGGAAAAATATTAGCCGAAGCCGAAGCTTTATCAAAGCTATTGACCCGTGTGAATGAAAATGGTTGGCGGGAGTTCATCAATAGTAATGCCATGCTTGCTGCTCGGAAACCACAAGAATTCAAATTCAGGGTATACTTGCTTCAACTTTGGTTTCACCAAGCATATGAATTGAGAACTGGGGAGGCACCCAATGGAATATTGCCGGGGATGACTGAATCGTTGCAACAATTCAATGATACATATCCCGTGGCTGATTTAGCAGGAATAAATAAAATCCTGGAAGAAACGGTTGAATCATTGGTTCGGAATCTGTACACACCCTTAACTTTGACCAATCTATTAATCTCCGTTCAAGAACTTTTAAAAGGCAAAATTCCAATATCCGTCGCATGAATACTTTTTACATTACTACGCCCATTTATTATGTCAACGATAAACCCCATATTGGTCACGCTTACACAACCATCTTGGCTGATGTACTTACCCGTTTTCATCGCAATGCTGGCGAAGATGTGTTCTTTCTCACCGGCCTTGATGAGCATGGCCAAAAGGTGCAGCAGGCAGCGGAGAATCGGAATGTAGATCCGAAACAACACTGCGATGAAATGGCACCTCGGTTTCTTGAACTTTGGGAAAAGCTCCATATCAAGAATGATGATTTTATCCGCACTACAGAAACACGGCATGTGAAAGTGGTTCAGGAAATCCTTCAACAAGTCTATGATAATGGGGATATTTACGAGGATGAATACGAAGGATTATACTCTGTATCTGAAGAACGATTCATTACAGAAAAAGAAGCCGAGTCGGGTGAATTTCGGGACATTAAAAAGCTGAAGGAAAAG
>JABGTK010000043.1 GCA_018647265.1 Candidatus Neomarinimicrobiota bacterium
TATCCATTTTGGTGTTAATACTGTCGTTAATCGTAGGGCAATCTTATGATATTGTAATCCTCGGTGGTCGTGTGATGGATCCTGAAACTGGGTTGGATGCGGTCCGAAATGTAGGCATCAACGGTGATCGGATTGTAGAAATCAGTGAAAAAGCACTTAGTGGAAATCAGATTATAAATGCCAATGGATTGGTGGTTGCCCCCGGATTTATTGATCTTCATGCCCATGGTCAATCTAACGATGCTCATCGCTATCAAGCTAGAGATGGTGTAACAACTGCATTAGAAATGGAAGTTGGTGTCAGTTTTATCCGTGAATGGATATCTCAAAAAAGCGGAAATTCAATTGTGAATTTTGGTGGAACAGCACCCCATGCTAACCTCCGTGCCTTGGCCATGGATGGCAATGCCAAATTGACAAAAAAGATATTTAGAAAAGTCGAAGAAGAAGGGTTGAACCTTAATGAACTGGCAGGGTTTTCTAAAGCATTTGCCGCTTCAAATTATAAGCCCCAGACCCAAAAAGAAATAAATCGTACCCATCAAATGATGTCAGAATATCTTGAGGCTGGTGCCTTGGGAATTGGTGTGCCAATTGGGTACTACCTTGGTGCCACCGCGGGGGAAATATTTCAAGTGTATGAATTTGCTGCCTCAATGGATGTGCCCGTATATACCCACACGAGGGGATTTGGACTTCCGGGTCTTCAAGAAGCCATGGCAGATGCTGGTACGGCTGGTGCTTCAGTCCATTTAGTTCATGCGAACAGTATGTCCTTGGGGGAAATTGAAACAACCTTATCCATGGTTGAATCGGCTCAAAAAAATGGATTGGATATTACAACTGAGGTATATCCCTATACGGCCGCCTCAACATTTCTTGAGTCCGCATTATTTGACGAAGGATGGAAAGAAACGCTTAATATATCCTATGAAGATATTCAGTGGGAGGCGACTGGTGAACGGCTAAATAGTCAATCTTTTTATGAATATCGGAAAAAAGGCGGTGTTGTGATTATTCATATGATGAAACCCGCCTGGATAAAACAAGGCGTTGCCCATCCAGTAACAATGATTGCGTCAGATGGAATGCCTTTTGCACCGGGCGCTCATCCCCGGACGGCAGGAACATTTTCTAGAGTATTGGGAAGATATGTTCGCAAAGAACGCGCGTTGGACCTAATGACCGCATTAAAGAAAATGACTATCATGCCGGCCAAACGGATCGAAGGAGTAGCGCCCATGATGCGGCATAAAGGTCGACTTCAAGTAGGGGCGGATGCAGATATTACAATTTTTAACCCACGGACAATTATAGATAAGGCGGATTTTAAAGGACTCCAATACTCCCAAGGAGTAGAATTTGTATTGGTGAACGGGACTTTGGTGGTAGATAAGGGAGAAAATGTCCCAAATAAATTTCCTGGGAAACCAATTCTGGGTAAATATAGAAAGTAGATTTTTTGTCCATATAAAGTAATGGTTAATTACTGAATTATCGATAATAGGGTTTCTTCATTAAATTGTTTTAACCTGACTATTTCCATTCCGAATTCCGTATATATTGTTGAAATTCCCCGGCTGATTTCGGCACCAAAATTTTAATTTGAGACTAATTTCATTATGAGAAAAAATAATTTTCGCAATATAGCTATCATTGCCCACGTTGACCATGGTAAAACCACCTTAGTTGACGGTCTTTTACAACAATCGGGAACGTTTAAAGCACACCAAGAAGTGGAAGAACGTGTTATGGATTCCATGGATTTGGAAAAAGAACGCGGTATCACCATTACGGCCAAGAATACGGCTATCCATTATAAAGGTGTGAAGATCAATATTATGGATACCCCCGGTCACGCCGATTTCGGTGGCGAGGTAGAAAGAAGTCTCAATCTTGTTGACGGTGCACTCCTCCTTGTTGATGCCAGTGAAGGACCGCTTCCCCAAACTCGATTTGTCCTGAAAAAGACGTTAGAAAAGAATCTTCCCGTTATTCTCGTGATTAACAAAATCGATCGATCCGATGCACGAATTGACGAAGTGGTAAACGAGGTGTATGATCTCTTTATCGACTTGGATGCCACTGAAGACCAAATTGAATTTCCAATCTTATATACCATTGCTAAAGATGGCATCGCCCATGCCGAAATGGGAGATGATTCAACAGACTTAACGCCATTGTTTGATGCCATCCTGGAAAATATAGAAGGACCCGTGGCAAGCGATGATTATACGCCGCAATTTTTGGTTACGAATTTAGATTATGATCCTTACGTAGGGCAGGTAGCCATAGGGCGCTTGAATAACGGCATGTTAGAAATGAATAAATCTTATGCCCTTTGCGGTGCCGATGGGATTCGAAATGGGCAAAAATTTTCTGCCCTTTACACATTTAAAGGACTCCAAAAACTCCCGGTGGACAAATTAGAAGCGGGTGATATTATTGCCGTAGCCGGAATCGATGGGGTGACTATTGGAGATACCATTTCTGCCAATGAAAATCCCGAACCATTGCCGCGGATCATTATTGATGAGCCAACAGTGTCCATGTTATTTTATGTAAATAATGGCCCATTTGCCGGCAAGGAGGGTAAATATCTAACCTCTCGAAATATTAGCGAACGATTGGACAAAGAGATATTGGGGAATGTTTCTCTTGAGGTGCACAAAACAGAACGAACCGATGTATTTGAAGTTCGAGGTCGCGGCGAACTCCAGATGGCAATATTGATTGAAACAATGCGCCGTGAAGGGTTCGAATTTATGGTTTCAAAACCCCACGTCATCACCCACGAAGAAGATGGAAAAACCATGGAACCTATGGAAAAAGTTTTTCTCGATATTCCCGAGGACAAGGTGGGTGTTGTTACAGAAAAATTATCCACGCGTAAAGGGCGCATGACCAATTTGGTAAATCATGGTCACGGCCGTGTTTCTATGGAATTCGCCATTCCTTCGCGGGGATTGATTGGATTTCGTAGTCAATTTTTAACCGACACTCAAGGTGCCGGAATTATGAATAAGTTATTTGACGGTTTTGCTCCATGGTTCGGTCGCATTCCCCAACGTATGACTGGTGCCATGATCGCTGATCGACAAGGGAAAGTAACCACATACGCTTGTTTCGGTATGGTGGATCGCGGTGAACTTTTTGTAAAAGTGGGTACCGAAGTCTATGATGGGATGGTTATTGGTGAGCGCAATCGCACCGAGGATATTTCGGTCAATATTACCCGTGAAAAGAAATTAACCAATATGCGTGCTGCCTCTTCTGATACCACCGTTGTGCTTCGGCCCCCCAAACAGTTTTCTTTGGACCAATCGATTGAATTTATTTCTGAAGATGAATTGGTTGAAGTGACACCATTATCCATTCGTTTGCGTAAAATGGAATTAGATGCTAATAAACGATTGTCCACCCAACGTAAGGCCAAACACGCGGGTTAATATGAATTTGAATTGACATTTATATGCTGTGGCATTTAGTTAATCCACTGCATACTCAGATTAGGGTATCAATAAAACGATAGTTTCTCCTTTCTGATTTGATCCATTGTCCACTATCTTTAACCATGAGGATGGGGACAAAAAAATATCTATTCATTATAATTTTTCTCCTTGCCGGTCTGTACGCTGGTAAAAAATCTTCCCCACCCAATATTGTATTTCTTTTTGCTGATGATGCAGGTTATGCGGATTTTGGATTTCAAGGTAGTGCAAAATTTTATACCCCCCATCTAGATAAACTCGCTCGAGAGAGTGTAAAATTTACCCAAGCATATACCACCGCCGCAGTATGTGGACCTTCCCGTGCAGGACTCATGACCGGTCGTTATCAACAGCGATTCGGTGTTGAGGAGAATAACGTACCCTCTGCCATGAGTCCCGCTGGACTTACCGGAGTAGACATGGGACTCCCACTTGATCAGCGAACTATCGCTGATTATCTCAAAAAGGCGGGATATCGCAATGTTTATCTTGGCAAGTGGCATTTGGGCGGGGCCAATCGATATCATCCGTTAAAGCGGGGATTTGACGAATTTTATGGATTCCGTGGAGGCGCGCGAAATTATTTTCCTTACGAATCACCTCCCAAGGATTCGCTTCGACGGATGGAGAGAGGTTTTAGAAATTTCCAAGAACATGACGGGTATCTCACGGATGCGCTTGCGGATGAGGCAGTGGCATCTATCGAGCGAAATAAAGATAATCCATTTTTCTTATTCCTTTCTTTTAATGCCGTCCACACACCTATGCATTATTTGGATGCTGACCTTCCAGAGCAAAAAAATAGTCTAGGAGAAAAGCGTCGTCAACTTTATGCCATGACAAAAGCGATGGATCGAGCCTGTGGACAAATACTTAACAAACTAGATGAGCTGGGTCTCACTGAAAATACGCTAATTGTTTTTTCTAATGATAATGGTGGTGCTTGGAACAATAATTCGTCCAATGCGCCATTGAGCGGTGTAAAGGGTACCCATTTAGAAGGGGGGATTCGTGTACCGTTTCTTCTAAAATATGGCAATAAGTTTAACGGTAATACAACTTTCGATCATCCCATCAGTACCTTCGATTTATTGCCCACATTTGTGGATGCATCTGGCGGTGATATAGATGGAATTAAGAATACGGACGGTGTAAGCTTAATTCCGTTTTTGAATGGAAAGAAAAATTACATTCCCCATAAAACATTGTACTGGAAAAAAGAAACGAGAGCTGCCGTACGGGATGGAGATTGGAAATTGATACGAATGCCCGATCGCCCCGCCATGCTTTTTAACATTGCGAATGACCCCATTGAAGCATATGATTTGGCCACCAAACATCCCCAAAAGGTAAAAATGTTATACAAAAAACTATTTGATTGGGAAGTGACTTTAACACGCCCATTGTGGATGACGAAACGCGTAAACAGCAAACGAGCAATGGAAACATTTGATAAATACAGGTAATAATGAAAAACATTAAATCAATACTAATATCTATAATAATAACAATATTTACATTGTCTATATATTCATGCAATAAAGAAGAGGGTCGTCCCAATATTATTTACATTTTAGCCGATGATTTGGGCTATGGTGAACTGGGTGTTTACGGACAAACGATTATTGAAACGCCCAACATTGATGCTTTGGCTAAAAACGGAATGGTATTCACGGACCACTATTCAGGGTCACCAGTTTGCGCCCCATCCCGTTCCGTATTTATGACCGGTCAGCATACGGGTCATACACCCATCCGTGGGAATGATGAATGGAAAGAAAGGGGCGACACATGGAATTACCAGGCCATGTTTGATAATCCATATTTAGAAGGGCAACGGCCAATTCCCGACCGCACAATCACTATTGCAGAAGTGCTGAAGTCTGCCGGTTATACCACGGGCATGGTGGGCAAATGGGGGTTGGGTGCGCCCACAACAGAAGGCGTGCCCAACAAACAGGGCTTCGATTTCTTTTATGGATATAATTGTCAGCGTCAGGCCCATACACTTTTCCCCATGCATTTATGGCGAAATGAAGAACGGCACCTTTTGGACAATAAGAATGTGGCTCCCCATTCAAATTTAGCCCAAGGGGCCGACCCGAATGATTCCGCCAGTTATGCTGATTTTGAATTGAATGACTATGCACCTGAACTCATGCACAAAGAAGCGCTACAGTTCATGGCGGATAATAAGGATAATCCATTCTTTTTATATTATGCATCACCTTTACCGCACCTTCCACTTCAAGCACCAAAAAAGTGGGTGAATTATTATAAAGCAAAACTGGGCGAGGAAACGCCCTATACGGGTAAATCCTATTTCCCGAATCAAACACCGAAAGCTACATATGCCGCTATGATCTCAGCTCTGGATGAACAGGTGGGTGATATTGTGAATAAGCTGGTAGAAATTGGCCAATACAAAAATACACTTATTATTTTCACCAGTGATAATGGTCCCACTTATACCGGTGGTGCTGACACACCTTATTTCGACAGTGCCAAGCCATTCAAAACGGAATATGGCTGGGGAAAAGGATTTGTTCATGAGGGAGGGATTCGCGTCCCCATGATTGCCAGTTGGCCAGGGAAAATAAAATACGGCAGTAAATCAAACCATATTTCAGCATTCCAGGATATGATGCCAACATTCAGTGAAATTGCAGGGGTGGCTTCGCCACCAGCTATAGACGGTATTAGTCTATTGCCTACGTTAACGGGGCATGAACAATCAGTGGCCCACGAGTACCTCTATTGGGAATTCCCCGCTTACAAAGGCCAGCAAGCCGTTAGAATGGGTAAATGGAAAGCCATTCGCCGGGAAATCTTTAAAGGAAATATGGCCATCGAACTTTATGATTTGGAATCGGACATTCAAGAACAGAATGATGTGGCCGAATCCAATCCAAGGATTATTGAAAGAATGGAAGCCATAATGGTTGAAGCGCATTCACCGTCATATCTAGAAAAGTTTCAATTTCCACAGTTGGGAGATAATTTTCCGAAATGAAAAAATGGCAAGGATATCGCCCTGAAATTCGCGATGAAAGCTATGATGCAATTATAATTGGATCGGGTATGAGTGGCTTAACTACGGCAGTATTGTTGGCAGAACATGGTCAAAAAGTCCTCGTCCTAGAAAAACATTTTAAAGTGGGAGGATTTACTCACACGTTTAAACGGAAGAATTACGAATGGGATGTAGGGATTCATTATATTGGTGAAGTGCATAATAAGAAATCTTATTCACGCCGATTATTTGATCGCGTGACAGACGGCAATCTAAAATGGGCAAAAATGGACGATAATTATGATCGCATTATTTTTCCGGATAAATCTTATGATTTTATTGCTCCCCAAGAAAAGTTCATCGAAACATTGTCTATCCAATTTCCGGGAGAAGAAGAAGCCATTCGTGCATATGTGAGGTTACTTCATGCCCAGGTGAAAAGTGGACGAGGCTTTTTTGCCAGTAAAGCACTGCCAAAATGGTTAGCCCCATTCCTGCGCAACGCCATGACAAAACAATTTTTTAAAAATGCGGATAAGTCCACTAAAGAAGTCTTGAAACAATTCACCAGAAATGAAAAATTGATAGGTGTTTTAACAGGACAGTGGGGGGATTACGGTTTGCCGCCAAAACGAAGTAGTTTTGCCATGCATGCCATGGTGGCTCGCCATTACCTGGATGGGGGAAATTATCCTGTTGGCGGGTCTCGAATGATTGCTGAATATGCTACGGATCTTATTGAATCTCTCGGTGGAAAAATTGTGGTGAATGCTGGTGTGGATGAAATATTAGTTCAAGGGAAAAGAGCCATAGGCGTTCGGTTGGATAATGGGGATGAATTGTTTGCAAAAACAATTGTCAGCAGTGCGGGGTTGGTGAATACTGTAAACACCTTTTTACGAAATCAAACTCAGTCAAACCAATTCAAATCCAAAATGAAAAAAGTTCAACCAACAGAAAGCTATGTTTGTCTTTATATGGGATTAAATAAAACAGCTCAAGAGTTAGGGCTAAAAACAACGAATCTATGGATTTACCCCGGATATGATCATGATCAAAATGTGACCAATTACACAAATGATCCCAAAGGTGAATTCCCAGTTGTTTATGTTTCATTTCCTTCAGCAAAAGACCCGGATTGGGTTAAAAATCATCCTGGATGTGCCACAATGGAGGCAATTACTTTGGGTCGTTGGGATGATTATAAGGAATGGGAGAACGAACCGTGGAAAAAGCGTGGTGCATCCTATGAGGAATTTAAAAAATCCATATCCAAAAAAATATTAGATGTGGTGTATCAGCATGTGCCTCAAGCTGAGGGTGCTATGGATTTTTATGAACTTTCTACACCACTTTCAGTTCGAGATATGGCCCATTATCCTGCAGGAGAAATGTATGGGCTCGATCATACATCAGAACGGTTTCGACAAAATTGGCTTCGTCCACAAACAGAAATAAACAATTTTTTTCTCACAGGGCAAGATGTTACCACAGTGGGATTAACAAGCGCCTTGTTTTCAGGATTGTTAACCGCTTCATCCATTCTCAATAAGAATCTCATGAAATCACTTTAATTGTTTATAATTTGTAGAGAAGTCCTGTTTGCCGGTACAATATGTCTCTACTTATTTTATTTTCTGTCTTAGTGCATCTTAACCTAATTTCCTCGCACATTTTTAAAAGGAGTGTCCATGCGTAATGTCCTAATTAAAATTCTATTACCCATTTCCGTAATTTTTGCAGGAGGATTAAAATCACCAGCTGAATTCCTCGGATATGATTTGGGTGATCATTTCACTTATCACCATCGTGTCGTTTCATATTATGAACATGTGGCTGATGCTGCATCCAATGTTAAGATTATTCCCTATGGTAAAACCTATGAACAGCGGCCACTTTTGGTGGCAGTTATATCCAGTGATGAAAACATGGCTATGCTCGATGACTTGCGCATGGATAACCTGAAACGGGCGGGCCTTATGAAAGGGAATCCTACTGGTAAAAAAGTGGGCATTGTTTGGCTTAGTTATAACGTCCATGGGAATGAAGCTAACTCGACTGAAGCGGCCATGAAAACACTTCATGCATTGGCGGATAGAAATAATAAATCCACACAAGAATGGTTGGAAAATACCATAGTTATTTTGGATCCTTGCATTAACCCTGACGGTCGGGACAGATACACTAACTGGTTCCGGATGACTGGTAACCGCTGGCCCGATGCAGATCCCCTGGGGAGAGAACATATGGAACCCTGGCCCGGTGGTCGAACCAACCATTATTATTTTGACTTAAACCGGGATTGGGCATGGCAAACTCAAATTGAATCTGAATCGCGAATTACGCTTTATAATCAGTGGCTACCTCATGTACACGTAGATTTTCATGAACAGGGTATCAATAATCCCTATTATTTTGCTCCGGCAGCAGAGCCATTCCACGAATATATTACCGATTGGCAACGTGAACTCCAGACCATGATCGGGAAGAATCACGCTAAATATTTTGACAAGAATAATTGGCTCTATTTCACCAAAGAAGTATTTGACCTTTTATACCCAAGTTATGGGGATACTTATCCCACTTATAACGGTGCCATTGGGATGACCTATGAGCAAGCTGGACATAGTCGTGGCGGACTTGCGGTAGAGACGGAAGATGGAGATACACTTACTTTGAAAGATCGACTAACCCATCACCATACAACAGGATTGTCTACAGTAGAAGTGGCGTCCCAAAATGTGGATCGCATGGTTTCTGAATTCACGAAGTTTTTTGCAAATGGAAAGAAAAATCCTCGTGGCGAATTCAACCATTATATTATTCCAAAATCGAATCGAATTGATAAAGTCAATGATCTGAAAGAGTGGCTCGATAAAAATGGTATTGAACATCGTGTGGCGAGCGTGGGGAAATCAGTAAAGGGATTTAGCTATCAATCGGGAAAAAAGGAACAAGTACGATTAAAAAAGGGCGATATGGTCGTATCTGCCAAACAACCAAAATCTGTACTGGTCCAAGTTTTGTTTGAGCCCCAAACCACATTGCAGGACACATTATCCTATGATCTTACCGCTTGGGCCTTGCCTTATGTTTACGGATTGGACGCTTATGCAATAAAGGGAGATGTGAAATCATCCACCGCGCGACATTTCACGTCAAAATCAAAAGTAATTTCAGGATCGCCCTATGCATATATACTTCCTTGGAAGGGCATCCATGATCTAAAATTTTTAGCATATCTTTTCAAAAATGACATTGTTACCCGCGTCTCAGACGAGCCATTTGAACTGGGTGGAAAAAAGTATAACCGTGGTACATTGGTTATTACGCGAAAAGGAAACGAAAAATTAGGCCCTTCATTTGACGAAATTGTGCAAAAAGGTGCCAAAAAGTTTGAGCGATTCCTCACAGCAGCATCCACTGGTTTTGTCAGTAAGGGAAAGGATTTTGGCTCATCCTCTATGCGGGTGGTGAAACGGCCCAAAATAGGATTAATATCCGGTGACGGTGTAAGGAGTTATGCTTATGGTGAAGTGTGGCATTTCTTTGAGCGGCAAATTGAATTTCCTATTACGGTATTGGGCAGTGATTATTTTACCAATATCCCCAAGCATGATTTCGATGTTTTGATTCTTCCTTCCGGAAATCATTCATATTTGAATAAAGAGTCTTTGAATGAATTGCGTCATTGGGTGCGATCCGGTGGCAGATTGATTCTCATGGCTTCAGCCTTGGATAAGTTTGTGGATCAGAAAGGGTATGGCCTCAAAAAATTTGCAAATGACGATGAGAAGAAATCGTCTGAAAAGAAAAAAAAGGAGAGGGATCTATCTGAAAGATTAAGGTCATATAAAGATCGTCAACGCTCGGGACTAAGTCAAAATGCTTACGGTTCAATCGTTAAGGTGAAAATGGATAATTCTCATCCTCTAGCATTTGGTTATGATGATTCCTATTTTTCTTTGAAACTCCGGAACCGACGTTATGCTTATCTGCCCAAAGGATGGAATGTGGGTACGCTTCAGGATTCCACTGCAATAGTGAGTGGATTTGTAGGATACAAAGCAAAGGAAAATTTCAGGGAATCTATGGTTTTTGGTGTTGAAGAAATTGGTAGAGGTGAAATTGTATATCTATCTGATAATATACTATTTAGAGCATTTTGGTATAATGGGAAACTGTTATTCGGGAATGCA
The DNA here is from genome assembly GCA_018647265.1 of Candidatus Neomarinimicrobiota bacterium. Taxonomy (NCBI): domain Bacteria; kingdom Pseudomonadati; phylum Fidelibacterota; species Fidelibacterota bacterium. The sequence goes on from JABGTK010000043.1 coordinate 10,704, forward strand.
GTATTTATTGTCGGAAATTAACAATGTAAAGACGAATCGGCGATAAGTGGCCACAAAATGAAAATGAAAAAAATATTACCCATATTATTAATTACCCTATTTGGCTGTAGCCAATCTGAGCTCCAATTAAAAACGGCCGATGCTTCAGATGTCCAAAAACAAATCGCTTCCCACGAGGGGAATGAAGCAGTCTTGGTCAATTTTTGGGCCACGTGGTGCGCGCCCTGTATAGAAGAATTCCCAATGATTGTTGACCTATCCAACGAATACAAAGATAAGGGATTGAAAGTTTATTTCTTCAGCGCAGATTGGTCCGATCGAAAAGATGCGGTAATTAAATTTCTTAAAGACCATGGCGTAAAGGGTGTATCCTTCATGAAGTCTGATGGAAATGATAACCAGTTCATACGTGATATTCACGAAAAATGGACCGGTGCATTGCCATTCACTATAGTCTATGATAAAAATGGTAATGTGACCGATTACTGGGAAATGAAGAAATCCAGAGAACATTTTGAAAAAGCAATTCAGAAAGCAATTGGGTTATGAAATTTGAACCATTTCAATTAGAGCGTCAGCAGTCCATTTGGGAAAACAAGGTTGATTATAATTTATCGGAGAGTGGTGTTCACCCTGGAACATTGAAATCACTATTTTCAAGTAATTTTATCGAAAAAATAGAGAATACAGAACTCACCTATGGATTTACAGAAGGATCGCCTGAATTAAGGCAATCTATCGCTTCAATCTATCCCGGTGCCACACTAGAAAATATCCAGGCCTTCAA
>JABGTK010000044.1 GCA_018647265.1 Candidatus Neomarinimicrobiota bacterium
ATAATTTCATCTTCTAAGTCAAAATTTAATTGACCATCTTTCACCATATAGGTAACAAAGGTAGAAACATTTTTGGCGTATAATTGTGAAGCATGAACTGGCATTGTTGATGGCAGATTTACTGTACCGTCGATAATGACACCATTATGATTGATTACTTTATCACTTTGGGTCACTTCGCAATTTCCGCCATTTTCGGCCGCAAGGTCAATAATGGCCGAACCCGGCTTCATTCCATTTACCATATCGGTTGGAATCAAAAGCGGTGCCGGTCTTCCCGGTATCAATGCAGTGGTGATGACTAGATCTGATTTAGCAATATGCTGTTTAATCAATTCTTGTTGACGTTGTTTATAATCGTCCGATGTTTCTTTGGCATATCCGCCCTCGCCGACACCATCGTCGCTGTCCGATTCAACTTCTACAAATTTTGCACCGAGAGACTCAACTTGTTCTTTTACTTCTGGTCGGACATCAAATGCTTCCACTTGGGCACCCAATCGTTTGGCGGTGGCAATGGCTTGGAGCCCTGCAACACCAGCGCCGAGAATCAACACTTTTGCAGGTGGAATAGTTCCAGCTGCGGTCATGAGTAAGGGCATATATACAGGAAGGTGAGATGCGCCAATCAATACAGACTTATACCCAGAAATATTAGCTTGAGAACTTAAGGCATCCATGCTTTGTGCTAAGGTGGTTCGAGGAATAAGATGCATAGAAAAGCCAGTTATCTTTTTTTGAGTTAACTGAGTAACCTGTTCGATCTCTCGGGTAGTTTGAAAAAGCGAAACATAAGCGACACCATTTGGAAAAGCTTCCATTTCTGCTAATGTTGCAGGTGCCACCTTTAAAATTATATCGGCGCCATTGAGTAAGTTAGTATGGTCAGGAAAAACGTCTGCGCCGGCATCCTGATAATCCTGGTCGGAATGATATGACGCATCACCGGCTCCAGATTGAACGCGAACTGTCAAACCGCTCTTGACTAATTCCTTTACGGTTTGGGGAGTGGCGGCCACTCGGTTTTCGTCGCCCATGATTTCTTTTAAAACTGCTGCAATCATTGATAAATCCTGTAAGTATTTTTAAATCAGCCTGGGAATTTATGATGCAATTACCCAAAATTTTGCAATAACATTTCAGGATTTTACCTGTGGGATTTCATTGTTAATTTTGATCGTATGCGAATCCATTTCATTATACCGTTCACAGCATTGGTAATCACATCTTGCGCACCATCACTGCAAATAGTTGACCGCTATTCCACTCAGGAAAAAAAGACAGTCGAACTAGTTAAGGGTAAGGGAGAAGCAGGGAAGGTAGTAAAACGAATTGAATATTATCCACGAGGAAAGAAAAAATCTGAAGTTGCTATTAGCCTTGGTAAGAAAGATGGCAAATATTTTGGCTATCATGAATCAGGAACTTTAGCAGTTCGGGGAAAATATAGTGGAAATCTTCAGTCCGGAAAATGGACATGGACCGGCATGGCCGGGGAGATTGATTCAATTCACAACTATATTAATGGTCAATTCCACGGAAAAACGATATATTATAAAGAGGGTGAAATTCGTATTCTAAAAGAATATGAAGCTGGAAAATTGAGTGGAAAATTTGTTGAATATTATTCTAACGAAAATAAAAAAGTTGTTGGAAATTATTTAGGAAATTTGCCACACGATCAATGGTTATGGCGAAATGATGATAAATCTAAGGCAAGGCTCATCCATTTTCGTAGTGGTATTAAACATGGAAAATTTAAAGTCTGGAATGGCGGAATATTGAATTTGTCTGGGGAATTTAACAATGATCAAAAAACGGGAACATGGCGTTGGTCTCAATCCAAAAAACAATTGGATTCTTTGGCTACATATGTAAATGGTGTTTTGAATGGTGAATACAAAGTTTGGCACAGAAATGGGGAACGAGCCGTTGTAGGTGTTTACAGTCAAGGAAAATACAATGGCGAGTGGAAGTGGTGGTCAGAAGATGAAAATTTGGATTCTTTAAAAACTTTCAAGGATGGCCGTTTACATGGCCTTTCAGAATTTTATTATAGAAATGGTCAATTAAAATTGTCGACAAATTATGAGTCTCATAAATTAGATGGTGAAGTCCTATCATATTTTGCATTTGGAGAAATCAAATCAAAAACGACTTATCTATCTGGTGAGAAAAACGGCCCTTACGAAATTTGGTCAAACAACGCACGGCTAGAAGAAAAAGGAAGTTTTGCTAATGATCAACTTCATGGACAAATTCAGCGTTGGTATTCCAATGGTGTTCTCGCATCCATTGCCGACTATGATGAAGGAATTTTTGAAGGCTTAACCCAAATCTTTACATTATCAAATAGCTTGAAACGGGAATTATTTTATGAAAAAGGAATAGAAATTGCTCGAATTGAATATCATGATAATGGCCGCTTGAAACGAGTACTTATCTTTAATGATGGCGAAACGCTATATGAAAGGAAATGGAACCTATTAGGGGTAGAAGAAACGGAAGAAAAGTATATCCTTGGGACTAAATTAGACAGCGAATTTTATTTATCGGGATTTTTGAAATATGAGTGTATTTATAAAAATGGGCAGAAGCACGGGATGGAATGGTGGTTTAATGCTCAACACAATCCAACTAAGGTTAATTTGTATTATTTGGGAAAATCCATTGTGGGCCATGAATTGGTTTATGAAACAAGTGAATAAAGAATTTTAAAGAGTGTAATTTCGTCGCTTATGGAAAAAACAATTATCGATTATATCATGGTTTTTGCAGTACCTATGGGAACAATTCTTGTTGGAATTATTCTTGGGTGGCTGTTCAAACGATTCATTCATCACCGATTAAAGAAGATTACTGAAAAGACAGATTGGAAAGGGGATGATGTCATTTTTGATGCCATCGAATCTCATATTGTACTATGGTTCTTTTTAGCCTCTCTGAATATTGCGTCCAGCGACATCCCATTATTAAGTGATGTTTATCTCGGGTATTTAAGCAAAATTATTGTTTCTGTTCTGATTCTATCTGTGACTTTGGCCGCTTCTCGCATCGGTGTTGGACTCCTCAATTTTTGGGCAGAAAGACAGGGTACCGATCTTCCGTCTACAACCATTTTTGTAAACCTTTTACGGATTGTCATAATCTCGGTGGGTGTTCTAATTATACTCCAATCATTGGGTCTTTCTATCACGCCGCTGCTCACTGCATTTGGTGTGGGTGGTTTGGCCATCTCATTGGCATTAAAGGATACACTTTCTGATTTTTTTGCAGGATTACATATTCTCCTGTCTCAAAAAGTAAAACCCGGTGATTTTGTAGAATTGGATTCCGGTTATATGGGTTATGTGCAAAATATCACTTGGAGGCACACCACCCTTATGGAACGGACAAATAATATTGTTACCGTTCCCAATGCAAGAATTTCAGCTGCCATTGTTAAAAATTATGATAAAGGGGATCCCAGTTTTTCTATCCGAGTTTCTGTTGGTGTCTCGTACGAAAGTGATTTAGATTACGTAGTCAAGGTGACTCAAGAAGTCGCCGCTGGTGTTATTAAAGATGTAGAGGGTGCACGTGAAGATTCGCCTGCAGTAGTTCGTTGTTTTGAATTTGGTGATTCAAGCGTGAATCTAAAAGTCTATTTCCGCGGAAAGAAATATGGCGATCAACATCCCATTATAGACGAATTTGTGAGAAGACTTCATAAGCGCTACCAAATTGAAAATATAGAAATTCCTTTCCCAATTCGCACTTTGATCCACAAAAACGAGCAGCAATGAAAAGCTGGATAGTCTTGGGTGCCTCTTTGGCTGCCCTTGCTGTTATGTTTGGTGCGTTTGGGGCCCACGGACTCAAAAGCAAAGTAACCCCTGAAGATTTGGCAATCTTTGAAACGGGCGTTCGTTATCACATGTACCACGCTTTAGGATTAATCTTGATTGGTATTTTGGGATTCCATTTCAATTCAGAAGTAATCCAACTTCCA
>JABGTK010000045.1 GCA_018647265.1 Candidatus Neomarinimicrobiota bacterium
CCGTCTCTTACTTTTTCTTTAAGTTGAATCGGTCTCTTGGATGTGAGTCCTACGGGATATCCATCTGTTTTGAGGAGGATTGAATATTTGTGCCCCCACTCTTTTGCATCAGTTTTTAATTTATCTTCTGTATAGCCACACAATTCCTGAAGAGCCACCACATGGGGATTTTGAGATTTAATCCAAGCCACCGTTTTGTCATGGCGTACGGTATCTTTGCTCCAATCAAATCCATTCCAAATATTATAACTCAGAACTGTAATAGACTGGGCCATCAAAGGAACCATAAAAATAAAAATATAAATGAATCGTCGAATCATTTGTTTATTTCAAACGTGCTTCTGCCACAATATATCCAAAGGCGGACCATTGGTTTCCACTAACGATCGCTTTGAAAAGTTTTTGCGCTTTTTCTTCATTACCATTAATGGAATAATAATTCCCAAGCCCAAAGGCGAGTGTTGTATTATTCAAAGATTGACCCTTCAGAATCTCCGCTTCAAGTTTTTCTGAATCAACTTTTCCTTGGTAAATTTTTAGTATAGTATAATATGAATGGTTCTCAATCAATTTCAAATCATCCTTAATGGTACTCAACAATTCAGCCGATTTCCGATTCAATTCCAAATGGCGATAAATTGCATAAAGCCAATTCGCTGCTGCCACATAGCTATCGGGATTTTCAGCCAATTCGAGACACTTTTCGTAAGCACGGCGCGCCTGATTATAATTCCCCTGGATATAATAAGTGAGTCCCAGGTGGTAATAGATATTGCCTTGAAGTGTAGAAGTGGGAATGCCTAGCGCATTGGGAAGTCCATCCGGTTCTACATCATTGGGCTTTCCTCGTGTAAGACCAACGCCCTTTTTGAAATCCTTGATGGCTAAATCGAAACACCTTGAAGAAATGTAACGGTGGCCCCGGTGGCGATAAAAACGGGCATCTTTGGGATGTTTCATTATGCCTTTCGAATAGATTTCAATGGCATCTGCATAGTTGCCGAGGTAAGCCTCTCGGCGGCCCATCCAGACTAGATTATCTGCATTGGGGTCTTTAGAGAAATTCAGTTTGGCCTCCGCCAGTTTGGTTTCATAAACCGTGCGAGCTTTTTCACTAATATAAATATCCGAAATATTTGTATCGCAGTTTTGACCTAAAAGTGATGAGAATACCGTTATGAGTATAATAGCTAATTTTTTATTCATAGTCATAGTCCTTCTAAAGTTTTTATTAATGTGTCCCAAGAAATTTTAAAGGGCAGTTTGAGGAAGTCGAAATATAAAGAAGTCGATCAATATTAATGGCCTTCTGCAAATTTCTTTAACTGAAATAAATATTTCTATTTTCAAGTGGTTTTTAGTTGAGGAGATTTCGGTTCGACTATTAAAGAATAAATAGTGATTCCTAAGGACAAAATCAAATAAACGCCCATAATGATTGTGGATATTCCGCTTGTTCCAAACCATGAAAAATTCTGGATCCAAATAAAGCCCAATCCCATAATGAATTTAATTATCTCGGTATAAAGTGCAAGATCATTACCATCCAACAATGATGTGTATGCGAAAACATTAATGAATAAAAATAATGCGTATAAAAATATTATTGTCGGCCCGAACTGTGTGCTAATGATGAACAAATGGAACATAAATCCAAAGGTAATAAACATTTGAAGCCATCCCCAAATGATGAGGAGGGGTGAATTCACTGTTTTGTATTTGATTTGTTCCAATGGGTTTTCGATTGTTTTAACTGGATAATTTTGTGCCACATCTTCCGGCCGCCAGCCTGTGGGCATAAACCAGATCCGGATTTTATCCCGCCATTTTTCTGCATGAAAGGCATCCATGATTAACTGCCAAAGATGTTTAAAATTTATGATAATGGGATTCCATGTATTGGCAGGGCGAAGAATGCCATACACTGGTTTTACATCAGCCAACTCCGGCTGGAATGTGCCAAAAAGTTTATCCCAAATAATAAAGATTGCGCTATAATTCTTATCTAAATATTCTGGATTAATACCATGATGAACGCGATGGTGGGAAGGGGTAACAATCACTTTTTCCAGCCAGCCCATTTTATTAATTAAACGGGTGTGATACCAGAATTGAAGGAATAAATGAATGGGCCCTATGACCGCAAAGATGGAAGCGGGAACGCCAAGGATTGCGGCGGGAATCATGAAAATTGCGCCAAATTTAACGGTATCAGAAATAGATTGGCGAAGGGCGCAAGCCAAGTTGAATTCTTCACTGCTGTGATGAATAATGTGGCGATTCCAAAAAATATTGACACGGTGATTTAAGCGATGTAACCAATATCCCGTAAAATCCTGCACAATAAATGCAACGGTAACCGCCGCCCAAACGGGGTCCATTTTATAAATGACTATGTGATCAACCAGCCATGAATAACTGATTATTATAAGACCATATTTAAGCCCATCCCGGACTGTATTGGTGATGCCTGAACTTAAACTGGAAATCATGTCTGCCGGATTGTTTACTTGGATTCCCATTCTTTTAGCCGCAATTATTTCAATCCCAATCAAAATTGAAAAAATGGGTATGGCAACCATGAGTGATGAGATGTAAAAATTCATTATGCTATCGAATTAAGTGCGATTCGGTTTCCCTCACTATCCAGGAATAATGCCATGAATTCATGCTCTTCTGAAATCTGTTTTTTGGTTTGAAGCACTTTGCCGCCTGCTGATTTAACTTTGCTTAATACATCATCCAGGTTTGGATTGGCATCTAAATAGACGACTACACCTGTTGGTCCCGGAGTATAGTGTTCTCCAAAACAAATTGCGCAGCCTACGCCACTATGAGGTAAAATTCCCATTTTTAATGGGCCGGCATCAAAAGAATCAATTTTCATATCATAAATGGTTTCATAGAATTTTTTAGCCCGGTCAAAATCATTGACGGGAATTTCGAACCAGTGGGTCCAATTGCGGTGTATTTCACCACTCATTTGATTGCCTCAATTTTCAGTAACCTAATTAATCCCAAAAGGATGCTTCTTCCTTTAATCCTGTGGTGATTTTTGATTATCTTCATAACCTAATTTAAGCCCTAAAAATAATTAAATATGCTTATCGATACCCATTGCCACCTTTATTACGAAGATTTGAAAAACGACCTAAATGGAGTACTGTCCCGCGCCAATGAACTGGGGGTAACGCGGTTCATCTGTGTTGGAACAAATATTGCCGATTCCAGAGAATGTTTGTCTATTGCGGAAAATAATGAGAATATATATGCTTCGGCAGGTGTTCACCCCCACGATGCCAAGGATGTTTCTGATGGGTATATTGATGATATTTATGAACTCATGGAATACGAAGGTATGATTGCTGTGGGTGAGATGGGCTTAGATTATTTTCGAAATATTTCCAATCCGGATATTCAAAAAAAAGTATTTTGCCAACAAATGGAAGTTGCGCAAGATCTAAATCGGCCTGTGATATTTCATAATAGAGATGCAGATATAGATGTAATTGAAGTTTTGGCAGAATATCCCGATGTGATTGGCGTGGCGCATTGTTTTTCCAGTACATTGGATACGGCAAATGTATTTTTGGAAATGGGGTACTACATATCTTTTTCAGGGAATTTGACTTTCAAAAATAGCCATTTGCCTGAAGTGGCAAAATCCATTCCATTGAATCGACTATTGGTAGAAACTGATTCGCCATATTTGAGTCCTGTGCCTCATCGAGGAAAACCAAACGAACCGGGTAGAACGCGATTCGTGGCGGAAAAATTGGCTGAGATTCATAATATTTCATTTGATGAAATGGCTAATCGTACCACAGAAAATGCAATTGAACTTTTCCGGTTACCCTAACTTGTTTCTCTAAGTTTGCTTGTGGTGAATTTACCGAAAGTGGCGAAATATGAATATCAATAAATCGAGTCAACCAAATTCTTTCCTCCATATTCTGGGAAACAAAAAGGGTAAATTAATGTTAGATACATTTCATTTTTTCCCCTTTCATTTAGTGTTTTGAAAAAATCTCATCCATTCCGTAAAAAGTGGGGACAAAATTTCCTTACCGACACCAACCTCTTGGATCGAATTGTTCGTACCGTTGACCCCCAAGAAAATGATTCTATTTTAGAGATTGGACCCGGAGATGGGTCGCTTACGGAAAAAATATTTCCCAATGTAAAAGAAATGGCTGTCATTGAAATAGATCCCTTGCTTATCAAGCACCTTTCGATCCGATCTGACTTAAAAGGGCTTCAAATCGTTCACGGTGATGTGCTGCTCCAAAATATTGAAGATATCCTCATTTCAAACCCCGTTCGCGTTGTGGGAAATATTCCCTACAACATTACCTCCCCTATTATTTTCTGGCTTATCGAACAATTGGATTTTTGGAATGATGCATTTATCATGATGCAGAAAGAAGTAGGGCAGCGTTTGACAGCCAAAATAGGTACAAAGGAATATAGTCGTCTTTCTATTATTGTTGGTGTTTATCTGGATGTTGAAATGTGTTTCAAAATTCCACCGGATGTTTTTTATCCCAAACCCAAAGTGGACTCTACAATTATCCGATTTACTAAAAAAGAAAAACCAATTGTTTCAGATGATCAATTCATAAAATTCAATAAAATCGTCAAAGCAGCATTCTCAATGCGTAGAAAAATGCTGAGAAATTCCTTGAGTGGTTTTGATATTCCCGATAATATTCGGGAAGAAATTGATTTTACCCGTCGGCCGGAGACGCTTTCGATCGCAGAATTCGCGAAACTTTTAAACTGATTATAAGTTTTATCAATCTCTTGGGTAAGACCCTTTAATAAGTGTAAATTTGCTGACTTTTTCCTCAACAAAAATCGAGGTTTAAACATATGGCTAAAGCAGCAAGAGCAATTAATGAATCCAACCGTAGTCTAAGTCAGTACTTAGAAGAGATCGGCAAATTTGAGCCGCTCCATCCGTCGCGTGAGGTAGAGCTGGCCCAGGCTATCAAAAAGAACGACCGTCTTGCCATGAAGGAACTAGTGGAAGCAAACCTTCGTTTTGTGGTATCCGTGGCTAAGGATTATCAAGGCCAAGGATTGCCCTTGACTGACCTCATTAATGAGGGCAATATGGGCTTAATGAAAGCGGCCGGTCGCTTTGATGAAACGCGGGGATTCAAATTTATATCCTATGCTGTATGGTGGATTAGACAATCTATTTTACAGGCACTAGCTGAACATTCCAGAATTGTACGTTTACCGTTAAACCGGGTTGGAACGATTTCGAAAATCACAAAACAAGCTGAAAAGCTTGAAGCTGAAGTCGAACGTCCACCAAATGAAGAAGAAATCGGGCGTAACCTGGAAATGACCAGTGATGAAGTGATCGATGCCATGCGGATTTCCCGACGGCACCATTCACTGAATGCACCATTTCGTGATGGTGATAAAAACTCTCTTATCGATGTCATTGAAGATGATGGTCAAATCCATCCTGATGAACCGCTCATGGCGGAATCACTGAAGGATGAAATTCGTCAATCATTGGATACATTGAAAGAGCGTGAGCGTCAAGTCATTAAAATGTATTTTGGTATTGAACGTGACTACGCCCTCACCCTGAATGAAATTGGTGAAGAATTTAGTTTAACTCGGGAACGTGTTCGTCAGATTAAAGAAAAGGCTATTCGCCGTCTACGTCACCGCTCGCGAAGTAAATCTTTAAGAACGTATCTAGGCTGATCGAGGGGAGGTGAAATAGATCATGGTTGAAGTTACTGTAAGAAACGGAGAACAACTCGAACGGGCATTACGTCGCTTTAAAAAGAAGTGGGAACGTGCCGGTGTTTTACGTGAAGTCAAACGAAAATCATTCTATATCAAACCAAGCGATGAGCAACGCGCTGCAAAGAAAAAAGCAGTTCGAAGGCGTTTACGTTTTGCGAGGTATGGCAAATAACATTTGTTTGCATGACTTAAAAAATAAAAAAAAGGTTCGGTATTTTACCGAACCTTTTTTGTTGTCCCCTAGGAATACGCATGATAATTCGTAGCATTTCTGGCGTTCGAGGACTCGTCGCCACCCATATTACACCTGATTCTATCAAGGCTTTCGCCCGGGCCTTTCATTCGAAAATTGAATCCGGACTTGTTTTTCTAGGCCGAGACAGTCGACCATCTGGTGACAATTTATTGGACGCTTTTACGGAAGAATTGATTCGTCTGGGGAGGGATGTAATCGTTTGCGGTATTGTACCCACCCCGACTGTACAATTTATGGTAGAAAGATCGGAAGCTGCTGGGGGCATCATAATAACTGCCAGCCATAATCCCATTGAGTGGAACGGATTAAAATTCGTTCGTTTTGATGGTACTTTTTTTCATCCGGAAGAATGTGAAGCATTATTCGAGTTGGTGGATAATGATCAAGAAATCAAAGCTGCTGATCAGCAGGGAATGTTCTTCCCCGATCAAAATTCTATATTAAAACATTCCATAGATATAGTTGAACTTTCATGTATTGATTTAAAAGCAATCAGGAAACGCCAATTTAAAGTGGTCATTGATGCGGTGAATGGCGCTGGTTCCGAAGCACTACCCCTTTTGCTTGAGCACTTAGGATGTGAAGTGATTCAAATTCACTGTGAAGGAAATGGCGAATTCAACCGTGGCACAGAACCACTTCCAGAAAATTTAGTTGACCTTAGCAATGCAGTTATTGAATATGACGCCCATGTAGGGTTTGCCGTAGATCCAGATGCAGATCGATTGGCAGTTGTGAATGAAAAGGGAATTCCTTTAGGTGAAGAATATACCTTGGTGTTAGCAGTTGAAGGCTACATTAAGAATAAACAGACTAAAGAAACTTTTGTAATTAATCTGTCCACTTCTTTGGCACTAGAAAAAATGGCAGAGAAATACGGGTGCACTGTTCTACGGTCTGCGGTTGGTGAAATTAATGTAGTGCAAAAAATGCTGGAGGTTGGTTCAGAACTGGGTGGCGAAGGGAATGGTGGTGTCATCCTTAAAGAAGCCCATTTGGGCCGGGATTCATTGGTGGCCGCCGCAATGGTGTTAAACCGTATGTCCCAGGATGAAAAGCCAATCAGTGCAATTCATGCTGAATTACCTCAATTCCATATTGTAAAAGATAAGATTAATTTGGATGGCATTGATAAAGATGAGGTAATGGAAAAAGCCAAATCTATTTTTACCGATGCAGAAGTAAATACGATTGACGGTGTAAAATTTACATGGGACGATCGTTGGATTCATCTTCGGGGCTCCAATACAGAGCCGATTATGCGGATTTACGCCGAAGGACCAACTGAAGATGATGCACATGAATTGGTGGACAAAATCAGGTCTGAAATTTAAATGAATATTGGTTTAGCGAATAAGTTGGCCAGTCTTATTGACCATACTCTTTTAAAGTCGGACGCTACCGAAGCTGACCATATTCGATTATGTGAAGAAGCAATAGAATGGAATTTTCGCACAGTCTGTGTTTTTCCCCAGTTTGTGGAATTATGTGTCAATGAATTACACCGATCACCAATAGAAGTATGTACTGTGATCGACTTCCCCGGTGGGTTGGGAGATATTGAAAGAAATGTGGATGATGTAAGAATGGTCACTAGTGAAGGCGTTATGGAAATAGATTTTGTAATGGATATGGATGCATTCAGATCAAATAATTATGATAAAGTTGCAGCGGGAATTTATTCTATTGTAGAAGCGGCGGAAGGAAGAATTGTAAAGGTGATTATTGAATCCTGCTTATGGGATGATGGGCAAATAGAAACAGCCTGTGAAATTGTTAAAGAGGCTAAAGCGCAATTTGTAAAAACATCCACAGGATTCTCTAACCATGGCGCAATGACCCAGCATGTAAAACTTATGCGTGAAACAGTGGGCGATTATTTTGGTGTAAAAGCTTCTGGGGGTATTAATACATTTCTGGATGCTTTTGCTATGATTAAAGCTGGTGCAAATAGGATTGGTACCAGCTCAGGAATTAAAATTATGAGAGGCAGTCATGTCAGTTAAAAAAGGACAAGAATTAGAATTAACCATTGAATCGCTTGCTTATGGCGGAAAGGGTGTGGCGCGAGTTGACGACTTTGTCATTTTCGTTAAGAATGCTATTCCTGGACAAAAAGTCCGAGCATTATTATATAGAAAAAGGAAAGGGTTTGGAGAGGCACGGCCCCTAGAAGTTTTATCCGAATCCAAGCATGCAGTTGAACCGCGCTGTCATCACTTCCCAACTTGTGGTGGATGTAAAGTGCAGCAATTGAATTATGATGAACAGGTTGCCCAGAAGAAACAGCAGATTGAAAATATATTCCGCCGTCAGGCTGGGATTGAAAACTTTGAAGTGGATGCTGTCGTTCCTGCGGATCAAATATTTAATTATCGCAATAAAATGGAATTTACTTTTTCAAACAATCGCTGGGTCCTTCACGGTGAACCAGAAGATGTTGAACGTGATTTTGCCTTAGGGATGCATATTCCCAAACGATGGGACAAGATTCTCAATATTGATGAATGTCATATTCAACCTCAATTGGGGAATGAAATAATTAACAAAGCGCGATCTCTTGCCAAAGAATTAAAGTTGAAGCCATATGACCAAAAAACTCATAACGGTTTTTTGCGATATTTGTTAATGCGTTTTGGCCAAAATACCGGCGACATTCTTTTGAATTTAGTAACATCCTACGAAAATGCGGATTTGCTCCAACCCATGGTAAATGGATTAATTGAAGCATTTCCACAAATTACCACAATTGTGAATAATATTAATACGCGGAAGGCTGATGTGGCCTTTGGTGAATATGAATTGCATCTCCATGGAAAGCCCGCTTTAGAAGAGAGGATTGGCGATCTTACATTTGAAATTTCTGCCAATTCATTTTTTCAGACCAATACAGGGATGGCAGAAAAATTATATGAAACTGCCTTGGAAGGTGCTGAACTAAGCGGGGAAGAAGTTGTCTTTGATCTTTATTGCGGTACCGGTTCTATTTCATTGTTTTTGGCGCAAAAGGCCAAAGAAGTTCATGGCTTTGAAGTTATCGTTTCTGCAGTGGAAGACGCTACCCGTAACGCAATTCGAAATGGTGTGGGCAATGCAAAGTTTCATGTGGCTAACCTGGATAATTTCTTCAAGTTTGGTGTGGGTAAAAAATATCCAAAACCGGATGTTATTGTGGTGGATCCACCTCGGGCAGGAATGCATAAATTCATGGCAAATTATTTACCAAAATTTGGAGCGGAGAAAATTGTATATATATCCTGTAATCCAACTACCCAAGCCAGAGATACAGAAATTCTACACATGAATGGCTATAAGCTGAAGCATCTAACCATGGTGGATATGTTTCCCCATACGCCCCACGTTGAGACGGTTGGGATATTTGTAAAACGGTAGGTTAACTACCCCACTGGTGGGTCAGGATCCTTGCCACCATCATCTTCACCGAACCATTGGCCAATTCTGCCGCCAAATGTTTGGCTTAATGCAAATGCAAGGACTAGCCCCACGCCGATAAGAACATAAACGCGATTGCGTTCTATACCATGAACACTATGTGGTATAGTTTCAACCAATTCTGTTTTCATGGCATGAATATGGAGATCTAAATCTTCGGCATAGGAAAGTATTTCATGGCGGTACAGATTTTGCGTCTTACGATTATATCGTACCACTTCTCCTTTTAACATTACCCGGTTGGCATCATCAGAAATATTGGTAAGTTTTGTTACAAATAAATAATCCAATTTTGCTACTTCAGAAAGGTTGGCCAAGTCACCGACAAACGATTCTGAATTGTGGACTAGTATGGTACTTACTGCTTCACGGTGGCTGGCAGTTAAGTCAACGGGATTATGGAATTCATAAAAATTTTGGTTGATTAGCCCCAGCATTTTTTGGCGAACTAGTTTTTTATATCCATCTGGAACATTCTCCAGTTTTTCGCCAATATATCCCACATGAACTTTTCTGGAAGCTTTTTGCGGTGCTGATGCCACCAGTTGAACGGTTAAAAGATTAACCGATAAAAATATGGATATTGGTTTTAGAAATTTTCTCATCAGTTCTCTACTGGAGGTTGACCATTACCACCATTACCCTCTGCCCACACATTAGTTCCCGTAAGGGACATAAAAAGTATCCCCACCAATAATATAGTGCCAAATACCATGGCAACTTGTTTAAGGGAAGCTGGATTTGCAGCTGAAGGAATTGAATCAACCAGTTGAGTTTGAATTACGGTAGCTTCATTGCCCATGCGTTCATAATATTTTAAAACTTCATATCGGTAACTGGATTTTAACTGTGCATTATAGCGGTAGAAATCACCTTGAATCATGATCCGACTTTCAT
The DNA here is from genome assembly GCA_018647265.1 of Candidatus Neomarinimicrobiota bacterium. Classification (NCBI taxonomy): domain Bacteria; kingdom Pseudomonadati; phylum Fidelibacterota; species Fidelibacterota bacterium. Next base: position 10,379 of record JABGTK010000045.1, read on the forward strand.
CCGGCGATACATTTTTGAATTTGCCGGCGAATACATATTGAGCGCCTGTTTGATCAGCCACACGCTGAAATTGTGCATCTGCCATATTTAAAAATAATGAATCAACCTGCGCTCTCGCTACTAGTTGGACTTCCTTAACTCGGATAATCTGTTTCGGATTAAGGCCATCAAATATGGCACTCAATTTATTCTGGAGTTCTGTTTCGGCCCAAGGATTTACATTTTCCACTTGGATGCCCGCGTAAGCTACTTTTACAGGATTTTTAGAGGAGTTGACAACTTTTGCCTGGGCCAGTAAAATGGTCCCCGTCAGGATTACAGCGATTGGTTTAATCAATTGTTTCATAGGTTTGAAATTACAGGGGGTTGTATATATGAACAAAAAAAGAAATTTGTCAAGTCTAAATAACTTTCATCCTTTATCAATACTAAATGCCGGAGAAATTGAAAACAATATGTTGTTTAACTTTTAATTTTTTCTGAATAATTCAACAAGTCAATCTCCTAAAGGTTTATTTAAATTACCCTAATGCGTCTGTGGGTTAGAACTTTAATTCGTAATAGTTTTTTTCAGGTCGGCGCCGGGATATTGGTTACAATGGTCCTGGGCGGATTCGTCCTGCAATGGTTAGAACCTGGCGATATTTCTAAAGATGATAACCCATTTTGGTGGGCGATCGTAACCATGACAACAGTGGGATATGGTGACTTTTCACCAGAAACACCGGGGGGTCGTGTATTTGCGGTACTGATCATGTTTATTGGTATTTCTTTGGTTTCCCTGCTCACAGCAACCATTTCATCCATATTTGTAGCTCAAAAAATTCGGGAGGGTAAAGGTTTGGAAAAGTTGAATTTAACCGATCATCTCATCCTTTGCGGTTGGAATCCAAATGGCGAAAGGATGTTGAACTCGATTCAGCAATTGAGCCAAGGAATAAAGAAAGATCTTGTTCTCATTAATGAAATGAATGAAGAAGATGTTACCCAGCTAAAAAATCGCTTTCAGGATATGCGTATTCATTTTGTTTCCGGGGATTTCACCCAAGAAGAAATATTACATCGAGCCAGTGTCACCGATGCAAATACAGTTATTGTATTGCCCAATACTACAGGATCAGAAGTGGCCACTTATGATGAGAAAACGATCTTTGCCACTTTGACGATTAAAAGCATTGATCCGGCCATCCGTGTGGTGGCATACCTATTGGATCGAGAAAACTTGACACACATTAAACGAGCTAATGCAGATGAGGTCGTTGTAGGCGATGATTTCAGCGCCCATATTTTGGCCTCTCATGTGGTCGATCCCGGTGTACCCCAAATTGCTAATCAACTTATTGACAGCAATTCATCTTCACGTTTTAAACGTGTATCCATTCCAACTGAATTTGTTGGTAAATCCTATAATGATCTTTTTAGACACTTTCGTAAAATGGACGGTTCATTATTAATTGGTGTTTTTTCAGAAGATGAAAATCTCGGTATAGGGGCAATCCTGTCTTCCGATGCATCAGCACTAGATGCTTTTATTGAGAGAAAGTTGAAAGAAGGCGGTATCTCTCTCCAGGAAGAAAGCAAAATAAATGTGGTCATCAATCCAGCGGACAATTATACATTAAGCAAAAGTGAACGGGCGATAATAATCCCTTGAGGCAATTATGAATAATGAACAACTAAAGAATTTCCAGATATTTGCCGATCTAAGTGATGATGAACTGAACAAATTTCATCCATCACTAAAAGAAGTAAAAATGGAAAAAGGGCAGCAGTTTATCACCGAAGGTGAAGAGGGAGATTGCATTTACCTACTATTAGCCGGAGAAGTTGAGATTAACCAGGCTTTGACCCTTTCCATGAATAAAGGAGAGTCGGATAATCGTGAAAAAGCTATCTTGAAGCTTTCTAGTGATTTACATCCACAATTTGGTGAAATGTCCTTGTTTAATGATGGCGACCGCCGAACGGCAAACGTTCGGGCAGAAACGCTCTGTTCGCTTGTGAGATTGGATAAAAAAGATTTATACAATATATGCGATGCTAATCCGAATGTTGGATATAAAGTTATGCGAAATCTGGGCCGAATCATTTCAGGGAATTTAGTGAAAGCCAATCAAAATGTATTAAAACTCACCACAGCCTTTTCTTTAATTCTAGAGCGGTGAACTTTTTCCCAGATTTGATTTTTTCACTTTTTAAATAAGATTTTAAATGTCAACGGCACAACTCGATAAATCCTACAATTGGGACAAACTGGAAGATCATTGGTATCAACATTGGTTGGATCAAGGTTATTTTCATGCAGATGAAAATTCTGACAAAGAGCCCTATTCAATTGTCATTCCGCCGCCCAATGTGACGGGCATGCTCACCATGGGACATGTGCTAAACAATACCATTCAGGATGTACTCATTCGCAAAGCTCGGATGGAAGGCAAAAATGCCTGTTGGATTCCCGGTACAGATCATGCTTCTATCGCCACAGAATCCAAAGTGGTAAAAATGCTGGAAGAACAGGGGATTTCTAAAGATAGCCTTACCCGAGAAGAATTCATGGTTCATGCTTGGGAATGGAAAGAGAAATACGGCGGCATCATTATAAATCAGCTTAAGAGATTGGGCTGTTCATGCGATTGGGAACGGGAACGTTTTACCATGGATGATGGCTATTCAAAAGCCGTTCTGGAAGCATTCGTTAAACTCTACGAAAAAGGATTGATATACAAAGGCCACCGATTGGTGAATTGGTGTCCTGTATCAAAATCGGCTATCAGTGATGAAGAAGTTATTCACCAAGAGAAGAATGGAAAGCTTTGGCATTTTCGTTATCCCATAACGGGGAGTGACGATTATTTGGTAGTGGCAACCACTCGCCCTGAAACAATGTTAGGCGATACGGCTGTTGCTGTCCATCCCGACGATGAACGCTATCAATCTTTAATCGGAAAGACTGTTACGCTTCCTTTGGTTGGACGAAAAATTCCAATAATCGCCGACACTTATGTGGATCCTGAATTTGGTACGGGATGCGTCAAAGTAACGCCTGCCCATGACCCCAATGATTTTGCCATGGGTGAACGTCATGACCTTGAATTTATCAATATTATGCATGATGATGCTTCATTGAATTCGGAAGTTCCGAAGCAATACCAGAACCTATCCCGAGAAGAGGGAAGGAAAGCAGTTGTTCGAGACTTGAAATCAGCAGGACTATTAGATAAAATCGAAGATTATACGAATAACATCGGCTTTTCCGAACGGGGCAATGTACCTATCGAATTTTATATGTCTGAACAATGGTACATGAAAATGGATGAATTGGCGAAACCTGCTTTGGATGAGGTAAATTCCGGCCAAATCAAGTTTCATCCCGAACATTGGACAAAAACCTATAACCATTGGATGGAAAATATTAAGGATTGGTGCATCAGTCGCCAGCTTTGGTGGGGCCATCAAATACCAGTGTGGTATCATAATGAAGATTCAAAAAAACTGCATGTTTCAATAGACGGCCCGGAAGATCCTGAAAACTGGACCCAGGATGAAGATGTTTTAGATACATGGTCTTCTTCTTGGCTTTGGCCTTTTGCGGTACATGCATGGCCCCAAGAAGATCAAAATTTAAAAGCTTTTTATCCTACCGATGCATTGGTCACGGGCCCGGACATCATTTTCTTTTGGGTTGCGCGGATGATTATGGCCGGCAATGAATTCTTGGGTGAAATTCCATTTAAGGATGTGTATTTCACATCCATTCTTCGGGATGAGACGGGTAAAAAATTCAGCAAATCTTTAGGGAATTCACCAGACCCATTTGACCTATTTAAAGAATACGGTACTGACGCGACGCGTTTTGGTACGATGCTTATGGCGCCTCAAGGATTAGACGTTCTCTTTTCCAATTCCCGTTTAGAGGTCGGCAGAAACTTTATGAATAAATTGTGGAATGCCTC
>JABGTK010000046.1 GCA_018647265.1 Candidatus Neomarinimicrobiota bacterium
AAAGTCTGAATCATTTAGCTTTTTGTTTGTATCTTTTCTTTGGGTCATGGCTTTTCTCCTTTTATTTGATTCTTGTCAAAACAAATTTAAGAAAAAACTGTGACCCCTTTTTTAAAAGTACAGAAAATTAAGGACATAACTTGAAAAATTTTAAAACTAAATCCATATTATTATTGTCATTGTCGCTATTTCTAATTCCCGCCTGTGAAGATACGGGCGATGAACCCAATCGCCCAGAAGAATTGGTGGGATCGTGGGCAATCACAGATGCGGACGGTGTAATAATTATCGGCTCAAATGTTTCCCAAAAAGGGGCGAATATGTTCGCCAAAGGACAATCCTCCATTAATCTATATGGTACACACAATGCTGAGTTGGCCTATATGATTGTGAACCTTGACGGTGAAGACGAAGATGAAGATGGGCCAGATGTTATCTTGTCAAATAGATCCATTTGGGAAATGGATGAGGAAAATCCAACATATCCTATGATCTACGGATTTGTGGATGAGGATGATATGACCGGAGAAAAGGCACTTGGTCTCCAAGTTATGTTAAGCAAAACTGAGGGTGGTCTGTATATAGGTACTTCCGATTATGTGTTGGACTCTCTCAACTTCAGTTTAACCATTTCTTCCGATACAGCCTATGCCAGAAACATGTCTACGGGCCTATTGGATTCCTCAAAATACTACATTGCTGATGGCACCTTTCAAGCAGCCACTTTTACTGTAAATGCATCCGATTCTGTTGTGGTAGATTTCCCTTTGATTGTTCAAGGTATTAAAGAGGAACAAATACAAATGGATTTGCGAGCAAACGGTGATGTCACCCATTATTTTACCGATGAGTTTGGGCAGGGTGAAGATCATGGTGAATGGTATACCACTGATGAGAATGTATTGGTAATGATAATGGATCTTGAGGGGAAAATTGATACACTTGCTTTTCCTTATGTTGTAAATGGAACAGATTTAACATTAATCATGAATATGGATGCTTGTGAATTCTTTGGCGATTTTTTCGATGACAATGAGATGGGAGCCGCCGCGAAATTCATGAATCCTCCGGACTGTTTTGATCCCATTGAAATGATGTTTTTACTCCAAGAAAATTCTGTCACTAGTGCGCGGATGAAGGCTAATATGTACTTCGTCAAAGCGGTAGCAAAATAATATAATATTGCCATGCATGGATTTCCACTCCAAGGCTCCCCTCCTTAAAAAAGAGTGGAAATAGGGGCGGTTTACAATGAAAGTAAATCATCGCTGATTTATAATAAATTCTCCTAATTTATAGACCAATGAAACGTCGCATTATATTCCTTTCTCTATTTTCAATCCTCTTTGCTCAACGCCCTGGGGATGCTGCCGTTCGTGCGGGGGTAGATGCATTTTATAATTACGAATTTGACCGAAGTATAGAAATTCTGACTCAAGCTCGAAAAGATTACCCTAATCATCCCGGTGTTCATGTCACATGGGCGGCAGCCCATTGGCGGCGCAATGAGGCGCACCTTCCCCAAAATGAGATTTATGCAAACCTTGATGAAAACCTTGATGGAATCGAAATGATTTATGATTCACTGCTGGCGGTCAATCCAGACCATCCTGAATATATGCTTTATAGTGGTACTGCTCGTGGGTTGAAAGCACGCATCCTTTTGGGACAGAAAAAATGGATTCCCACATTGATTTCAGCTTACAGAGGATTTCGCGTAATCCAGAAAGCATTGGACAAAGATCCATATCTCACGGATGCATATTTACCCATTGGTATTGTTGAATACTATGCGGGCTTGAGCAATATCCTTGTTAAGGCAGGGGCAGGAATGTTTGGATTGGATGCATCTCGAGAAGAGGGGATTCGCAAGATTGAGGTGGCTGCGACAAATAGTCCATGGGCCAATACTGAAGCCATGAGTATCCTTTCATTCATTTACCAATTTTCAGATATAAATAATGAACGTGGACTGGAAGTGAGCCGAATACTGGCAGAAAAATATTCCGGTAATTTTGATTTCCAAGTCCATTATACGGGCAGTTTGTTGCAAAATGGACAATTAAAATTAGCTGAAAAAGAATTGAACCGTCTCAATGAACAATTGCCCAAATTAACCCAACGGCATCAAAAATGGTTTACGTCATATTTAAATTATGTTTGGGGACATTATTATTTCCTAAAGGGTGAAGACGACAAAGCGTTGGGTTTCTTTAATAAATGCATCGATTTATATGATGCGGAATTGGATGCAATCTTGGCCAACGCCTATCTATTAAAAGGACAAATTCACGATAAAAAGCATCAGCGAATGAAAGCTGTGATTGCTTATAGAAAATGTATCAAACTTGATAACTATACTTATGCAATTATATTAGCAAAACAATATTTGGATGAACCATTCCAAGGTTAGTCCGTTGTAATTTTCGGCCCTTAAAATTATGATGAAACGCAGAAAAACCAGAGAAGTTAAAGTCGGTAACCTCATTGTTGGTGGCGAACATGCCGTATCGGTACAGTCCATGACAACCACCAAAACCCATGATGTAACAGCAACTTTGAAAGAAGTGGAACGACTGGAAGAAGCGGGATGTCATATTATTCGAATTACAGTTCCCGATCAGCCTGCTGCAGATGCGCTTTATGAAATTAAAAAGCGAATGAATGTACCCTTAGTGGCGGATATCCATTTTAATTACCGCATGGCTTTAGAAGCGGTGGATGCTGGCGCGGATAAGATTCGTATCAATCCAGGAAATATAGGTGGTAAAAAACGGGTAAAAGAAGTTTTGGATAAGGTGAAGGGGGCAAACCTTCCCATCCGGATTGGTGTAAATGCGGGCAGTCTCGAAAAAGATTTGATTGATAAATATGGCTATCCCACTGCAGAAGCTATGGTAGAAAGTGCCAAACGCCATATTGACATTTGTAATGAACATGATTTTGAAGATATTATTGTTTCTCTAAAAGCGTCTGATGTAAATCTCATGATGGCCTCTTACGAATTATTTTCTGAACAATATGATTATCCACTTCATCTGGGAGTGACAGAAGCGGGACCGACAAAATCTGGTTCTATCAAATCATCTGTGGGTATCGGTACATTATTGGCCAAAGGGATTGGGGATACGATTCGCGTGAGTTTGACCGATGATCCAGTGGAAGAAGTACGGGTTGGATTTGAAATTTTGAAATCCTTGGGATTAGCCAGCAAAGGTGTTACTATTGTGGCCTGCCCAACATGTGGCCGGTTAGAAGTTGACCTCTTCAAAATTGCCGGTGAAATGGAAGAAAAGCTCCAAAATGTAAAAACACCCATGACATTGGCGTTGATGGGATGCGCCGTAAATGGGCCAGGAGAAGCGACTCACACAGATCTTGGAATCGCCTTTGGTAAAGGGGCTGGACATTTGTATTATCAGGGTGAAAATCGTGGTAAGGTTTCGGAAGATGAGGCCATTGATAAGTTGGAAGAGATGATTTCAGAATTCGAAACATCACAACAAGAAGACTAATATGAAATTTGTATTAACACTGATTTGCACCTTAATGCTTTTGCCGGCACAGGAAAAGAAAAAAGATCCTGTACCGAATGCGATTGCTGTTTATTGGAAAACTTTAGAACCTAACGAAAAAGAAATATTTTTATTCTCTTATCTCACACAAGTATATGATACTCACCAAGGAATGATCAAAGATTTGGGTTATGGGGATGTGACCTCTTGGTATTACGACAACAAAGCTGAACTTATTTATGGTATTTTTGATCAAGTGAATCAATCGGGAATGCAAGAGTTTATCGGCTGGATTGACGAATATTTTACTCATGAAGAATTCACCGGGAATTCCTTTGATGATGCATTATCGTTCGCATTTCGCTTTCAACAAGCAGCGGGAGAGACTATTTGGGAGAAATACGAAAACCTCAAATACGGGAAGATTAAGCCGAAAAACTAATGTCTTTCTATCGCCCAAAATTCATTAATAAATGGCGAGATATAAAAAGAGAAGGGGGCTATAAACTCCTCATGAAGAAGAGGGGCTTTCAAGTGATCGTTGCCTTTTTCCTTTTTTATCTCATTCGCGATTCAATCCTCTACATTATTATCCCTTATTTAGGATATACATCCCTAAAAGGCTGCTTCTAAATAATCCCCTTTTTTGCAGGGATTTTCCTGTATCTACCATCTATTTTAATTCCTTGACCTGAGATACCATAGGTGACCAAATTCTACAAGCTATGAATTAATAGTTGGTATGTATAATATGGAATTAATAATAAAATGAAATGCTGTTTAATTAATAATTTAGCATATGGGTTTTAATGCCCGCTAAAGTTCTAAGCAGTGCAATTCTTGGAATTGACGCCTATGTGGTGGATGTAGAGGCCAGTCTATCTGGGGCCAAGCTACCGCGCTTTATTACGGTGGGATTGCCAGAAGGGGCGGTGAAAGAAAGTAAAGAACGGGTCACCGCCGCCATTAAAAACTCAGGATTTAAATTCCCTCGAAAACATGTGACAATAAACCTGGCCCCGGCGGATATTCGCAAAGAAGGCTCCGCATTCGATTTGCCCATCGCCATCGGAATCCTCGCTGCCATGGGTTATGTCCAAAAAGAATATTTAGATAAACTCATGATGTTGGGCGAACTAGCATTGGACGGAACACTCCGCCCGGTTAAAGGCGCATTGCCCATTGCCATTTGCGCTCGAGATAAGGGCATTAAAGGTGTTATCCTTCCAGAAGAAAATTCCCGTGAAGCAGGCATTGTGGATGAAGTGAAAGTTGTGGGCGCAAAATCGCTCATGGAAGTGGTGCAAATCCTTAATGACGAAATTGAAAAAGAACCGATTGTTGTGGATCGCCAAGAATTATTTCGCTCCAATCTCCATTATCAATTGGACTTTACTGATGTAAAAGGACAGGAGCATGTGAAGCGTGCGCTAGAAGTAGCCGCCGCCGGTGGTCATAATCTCATTATGATCGGTCCACCGGGGAGTGGTAAAACCATGTTATCAAAACGGATTCCTACCATTCTTCCAGACCTCACTTTAGAGGAGGCATTGCAAACGACTAAAATTCATTCTGTGGCAGGCGTTATGTCTCAAGGAGAGGGAATCATTGCAACAAGGCCGTTTCGGTCTCCACACCACACCATTTCTGATGCTGGGCTTATTGGCGGTGGCGCCATTCCACGGCCGGGAGAAGTGAGTTTGTCTCACAATGGTGTTCTATTCTTGGACGAATTACCGGAATTTAAAAAGAATGTATTGGAGGTTATGCGTCAGCCATTGGAGGATGGCATGGTCACTATTGCCCGCGCCGCAGTGAGTTTGAGTTATCCTTCGCGATTTATGCTAGTGGCGGCCATGAATCCATGTCCCTGCGGCTATGCCACGGATGCTCACAATGAATGCAGTTGCACATCGCAGATGATTCAAAAATACATGAGCCGAATTTCAGGACCGTTGCTAGATAGAATTGATATTCACGTAGAAGTGCCGGCGGTGCCATTTACGGAGTTGGCCGATCGCGATCCTGGGGAGCCATCCAAAGCTGTGAAAAAGCGGGTGCAAGGGGCGAAGGAAGTACAGTTGAATCGCTATAAGGGTGCGCCAATATATGCCAATTCACAGATGGAATCGAATGATCTGAAAAAATATTGTCAATTATCAAAAGAGGCGGGCGAATTATTAAAAGCAGCTATGGATAAACTGGGTCTATCCGCCCGTGCATATGATCGAATATTGAAGGTATCAAGAACGATTGCCGATTTGGATCATGCGAAAGATATAGATACCACCCACCTGAGCGAAGCAATTCAATACCGGAGTTTAGATCGGCAATTGTGGTTGGGGTGATTAATAATTATTAATTAATAATTATTAATTTATAATTAACTTCTCAACTGGTAAGTACTCAAACCAATGACCACGACGGACTATAAATCACTTCCTCAAGCCAAAGCACTTTTGGATCATCTTCATTCCATGAACCCGGGATTTGACATTGAAATCATTCAACCCAAAAAGCGTTGGCCGGATATTGCAGTGCGTAAATCTCCTGAAGTTATGGATATTATTCGTCAGCATCATGCTGTATCCAAAAATGGTTTAGGGAATGACATTGGCTTGGATGCCTTTGTCCACCGCAATCGGGATGCGGATCTATGGATTCATATACTTGATGAGAATAAAAATATTATCGGTTTTTCTATCAATGAAGGCTACGAGGTTGAGAAGAAGATAGTTAATTATTTTCGCGTAACCATCTTTAATAAGGATATCCAAAAGTTAGGTATATATCCTTTGCTTAATGAATTAAAGGTAACTATTCTTCCTGCTGATATATTTTTAGTCCGCACTCAAAACCCTGTGGTGTATAAATATTTTACCCAAATGTGTGAAATGCGAGGACTCTTAGTTTCCCCAATGGCCAATTTTATTAATCCTGCTGCAGTAGATATTGCGCGCTGGCTTATTCCTGAAGTAGATGTTTATTCAGTGCAACATTCTGCGATGGATGGCGAAGCGCTGATAGATACACCAAAACCGCCTACAGAGCATGCGCCTATCTGGGACCGGATGTATATTTCTAAAGGTGATATGGTTGTAATATTGGGCTACCCGGAACTATTCAAATGAAATTAATCTGCAAATTAATTACCATTATTTCTGTCCTCGTATTCATCTGGAGTTGTGAAACGCCCGAAAGTTTAGAACCGGTATCCGG
>JABGTK010000047.1 GCA_018647265.1 Candidatus Neomarinimicrobiota bacterium
ATCTTTTACGAGAAATCCACCGGTAAGCCCCATAAAAAAAAGTGAAATAATAAGTCCATTCATTTCAGATTCTGGACTCAATTCACCCATAAATAAACTCCAAACCGCCATCATGAGAAATGTGCCAGTAGCCAGAGCTTTTGTCCAAACGTAAGCCGGGACTTCCCATCCCCAAAGGACGCCTTTACTGGGCGAATCATACACGCGACGTGCTTCAGTCGTATCCACATCTTCTTGAATTTCTTGCGCCACATTATCAATCGCACGTTGGTCAATAGGTTTACCTGTTTTCGCAGAATTCTCCATAGCCAATTGAACTAATAAATTTTCCGTATCTGATTCTGCCACTCGCTTGTCCGCATATTTTGCATAGTGTCCCACACCTGTAGCCTGTTCGGACCAAACATAATCACCATCTCGTTCGGTTGCATTGGGGTCCAACATTTCAGTTGACCCATTAATATAATATAAATTGGGATCAGTCATTTTTTCCGGCTTCCGCGTCATGGTATCTTCATTGGCCACCAGTTGGGCAATCTTGGAATTATCATCACTCAAATCACCGGAAATAATTGCTTCCACTGGGCAGACAACTACGCAAGCCGGCTCATAACCACCATCAATTTTATGGGCACAATAATTACATTTCGCAGCCGTATTCGTATCGGGATCCATATATAATGCATCATAGGGACAAGCTTGCATACAGGATTTACAACCTATGCAGCGGTCATTATCAAAATCAACAATACCATCAGCGCGCGTATGAAGTGCGGTGGTTGGGCAAATTTCTACACACGGCGCATCGGCACAATGGTTACATCTATGGACAGAAAATTCGCGGGTGGACTTAGGGAATTCACCTTTTTCAATATATTTCACATGTGTGCGGTTGACACCAATAGGCACATCGTGCTCACTTTTACAAGCCACGGTGCAGGCATGACAGCCAATGCACATTCTATTATCTATTACAAATCCGTAATTCAATTTTTTCCCTTTATTGCATTATGCATAGCCGCAGCACATTCATTTTTCCCAAGATCCATTATATCCGCTTCATCTATATCCACATCAAGCAATCCTGTATTTACTTTTCGAATTTCATCATAGACTGCCGGTGAGTTTCTCATGTTATCTAAAATGAATTCGGTAAATTTTTCCAACGAATCTAAAGCGTATATCGATGAATTATGTCCAACAATATTTTCTAATTTTTCAGAAAATATCAATTGATCGTTTGCTTCAGTCCAATTCATAAAATGGCCCGGTAATACATTTAGATTTTTATCAAGATTTTGCACCTTATTCGTCAATGTTTCATAAAGCATGGCAGACCATTCTTTTGCTTTGCCACCCAAATCGGGACGACCCACAGACAGAATAAAAATGGTGTCCCCAGAAATGAAAAATTTATCATCAATAATATAGCTCGTACTTCCCGGTGTATGCCCCGGTGAATGCATCACTTTTATCTCGGGTCCATTGTTTCCCATCGAGTACGATTCGCCATCTTGCACTTCACTGTATTGAAAAGATGCTTCACTAAAATCGCCAACATGTGCCATAATTTCTGCGCCTGTTGCATTGGCTATTTGCTTACTGCCACTGATATAATCGGCTTGAAGATGTGTTTCAAAAGTTTGAACAATTTTTGCGTTATGTGTGTTGGCAAACGATTCATAAAAATCATAATTCCGACTGGGATCAAAAATCACCATTTTCCCATTATAAATTAGTCCGTAATTACAGGATGCTTTCCCGGGGCGAATAAATTGATAAAGCGCATAATCTTCTGACTCAGGATTAACTCGTTTAGGTGCAAGTAAATTCCCCCAAGTTTTAATACCGCCTGCTAAAAAGGCCACATCACTAAATCCGTGATTCACCAATATTTCACCCACATATTGGGCAGATCCTTCTTTCGCACAGACCACTTTAATCGGTTGTTCACGAGAGACTTTTGCCACAGTGGCGTCTTCTTCTTCCATGAAATCAAAATAGGGAACATTTGCCATATCAAATGGGTAAGGGCCTTCTACATTAAACCTTTCAAAGTCTTCTTCATTGCGCACATCGAGCACAAGCATATCTTCCCGATTGGATAAGAATTCAAATAAGTCATTGGCAGAGTAGGATTTCAATGATGACATAGCTTGATCTAATTAATGGACTTTTTTAATATAGAAATGTTTCGTATTTGCATCAGTTTCTATTTTAATAATTTGATGTTTTGAAGACCTGCACCAGGCTTTTAAATCGGGCTCGGCTCATGGATGCGCACTGGATGTTTTCAGAATGCCACCCATGGGAAGTGTCTTGATGGCTTGCCATGAACGAATAACGGGCATCCCCATGCCACACGTTCCTAATTCAATTTGATAATCGAATTTCAATTATACAAATAAAGTAATATCTGCGTCCGCAGCAAATTCTAAAAATGAAGCTGCACCACCCAATTCGACACCATCCACAAAATCTTCTTTTTCAAAGCCAAATACATCCATGGTCATTTGACACCCAATCATCTTGACACCCGATTCAATACAAATTTCACGGAGCTCTTCAACCGTGGCCACGCCTTTATTTTTGAATGTTTTTTTCATGAAGGATGTTGCCATTGTTTCAAATCCGGGCACATTCCCCATGATGGCATTTGGAATTGGCCAATTGATATTTTGAAATCCTTCCGGGCCAAAGGGCATTTTCATCGGCATAGATGGATTGGTAGCCGGCGCCACTTTAGCTTCTATTTTTTTATTCAGAAGCGTAAGTCCGTAAAATGTGAAAAACACGGCAACTTCCATTTCCATTGCAACGGCAGTTGATGCCAAAATAAAAGGGGGATATGCCCAATCTAAAGTTCCTTTTGACGCAATAAGCGCCATGCGTTTTGGTTTTGTTTCGCTCATTGTACTCCCCTATGATTTTTGTATATAATAAACAAAATCACTACCATCTTCGCCGGAAGATAACAGTGCATTCCCAGTCCGATTGGCCCATGCTGTAATATCATTTTTTGATCCAGGATCCGTGGAAACCATTTTCAAAATTTCACCGCTGGACATCCCATCCATCGTTTTTTTGGCTTTTAAAATGGGAAGGGGACAATTCAACCCCCTACAATCCAATTCTTGATTAAATGCAATATCATTCATAGTTCTCTTCCTTTTATTTAATTTTCATGAAATTCAATAGTCCAAATACCCTTTGTAATTTTTTCTTGTGCATCAGCCATACAATTTAATATTTTGAATATAAATTCATTCGCCAATGCATAAAAAAACCGTGTCCCTTCTTGTCGATTAATCACAATACCACG
>JABGTK010000048.1 GCA_018647265.1 Candidatus Neomarinimicrobiota bacterium
AATTTTAGGGATGTTTGATTCTTTTTCTGTTGAAAGCAGTGACAAAAATAATTTCTATAATTATGTAACAGATGATTATGTATTATATGAAATGGGGAAGAAATTCAATGCTTCAGAGTTTCTCGATTTTGCAAGCTCCTTTAATACAATTGAAGATGATTGGGAATTAAGTGACATGAAAATTTCTATTGATAAGGAATCTGCTCATGCATATTTCAATAACAAAGGAAGATTCATAGCCCTAAATGAAGGTAAAAAAACACTACTTAATTTTGAATGGCTTGAAAGTGCTTATATGGTTAGAGTAGATGGAAAACTTAAAATTAAATTTTATTTTTCTGATACAGTAAATCAATCTTCGGAAGCCATTGATTAGTAAAATGAAACGCCTCTGGCTCAAACAAAGGAGAATGAATGAAGAAAATATTATACAATAAGACCTTATTTATTATTGCAACCGTAATAGTATTAGCTTCTTTAATTCTTAGCACTTTAGAATATATTGACTTAGGTCTTTTAATTATTCCAATGGTATTACCTTATCTTATTTGGCTATTTATACTTATGAGATTAGTGAAAAAAAATAAAGAGATAGAATGAAATGTTCAATCAATTTAAAAAATTTACTGTAGAGATTGAGGGATTATTAATCAATTATGTCATTGGAGGAAGCGGACCTGCAATTCTATTACTACATGGTTATCCTCAAACTCATGTGATGTGGCATAAAGTTGCTGACCAATTGGCAGAGCATTATACAGTTGTAGCAAGTGACCTAAGAGGCTATGGGGATAGTGATAAGCCACCCACCAACGAAACTCATACACCCTATTCAAAAAGGGCAAGCGGAAATGACCAGGTGAAGTTGATGCAATTATTAGGATTTAATAAATTTCAATTAGTGGGTCATGACCGAGGCGGTCGTGTAGGGCACAGGATGGCTTTGGACCATCCTAATGTGATTGAAAAATTGGTCGTTATGGACATTGCCCCCACTTATACTATGTACACGACGACCGATATGGAATTTGCAACGGCCTATTATCATTGGTTTTTCCTTATTCAACCTTATGATATACCAGAAAAAATGATTGGTCAAAATCCTCTGTATTTCTTAGAAAAAAAAATTGGACAATGGGGAAGAGATGGTAGTGCTTTTACCAAAGAGGCATTTAACGAATACCTTAGATGCCTGACACCCGAAACCATACATGCCAGTTGTGAAGATTACAGAGCATCCGCTACCATTGATATTGAGCATGACCAAATTGACTTAGACAATGGAAACAAAATAAAATGCCCTGTTCTTTGTCTTTGGGGTAAGAAGGGGTTTGTGGGAAGAAAATATGATGTGATTGGAGAATGGTCTAACTGGGCAGATTCTGTTCAGGGATATGGAATAAATTCTGGGCATTATTTGCCAGAAGAGACGCCTGAAGAAACATTAAATGCCTTGCTGAAATTTTTAACCAAATAGAGTAAATGAAATCTTACCAAATAGCTATCATAGCAGGAGACGGAATCGGAAAAGAAGTTATTCCAGAATCAATAAAAGTGTTGGAAGCTATAGCTGCCCAATGTGGTTTTTCCTTCAAGTTTAAGAATTATGACTACGGTTGTGAGTATCACATTAAACATGGCAAAATGATGCCCGATGATGGTTTAGACCAATTAAGAGATAGTGACAGTATATTTTTAGGAGCCGTAGGTTATCCAGGAGTTCCCGACCATGTTTCCTTATGGGGATTATTGATTCCAATTAGAAGAACTTTTCAGCAATATGTAAATCTTCGCCCAGTACGTCTTTTAGAGGGAATTTCATCCCCATTGAAAAATCCAGGCAAAGTGGACTTTTGCATCGTACGAGAAAATAATGAGGGAGAATATTCATCCGCTGGTGGCAAAAAATACGAAGGCACGGAAAATGAAGTGGTCATTCAAGAAAGTATTTTTACCAAAAAGGGTGTTGATAGAGTAATGAAGTTTGCTTTTGAATTGGCGAATAAGAGAAGAAAGAAAATTACAAGTGCCACAAAGTCCAATGGGATTGTCCATACAATGCCATTTTGGGACCAAAGATTTCAAGAAATTGGAAAGGCTTATCCTCAGATTGAAATGAACCAATTTCATATTGACATCCTAACAGCTCATTTTGTTCAGCATCCTGACTGGTTTGATGTAGTGGTTGCCAGCAATCTATTTGGGGATATTTTATCCGATTTAGGACCTGCTGTGGTCGGAGGAATGGGCATAGCCGCAGGTGCTAATATCAACCCAGAATGTGACTATCCAAGTATGTTTGAACCTGTACATGGAAGTGCTCCTGACATAGCAGGACTGAATATTGCTAACCCAATTGCTTGTTTCTGGACTGCCAAAATGATGCTTGACCATTTGGGTGTACATGAAGGTGCAAACTTGTTGATGGAGGCTATTGAAAATAACATAAAAGAGGGAAATATACTTACCAGAGATTTAGGAGGAACAGCATCTACTCAGGAGGTGACTATAGCTATTATCGATAAGATATTGAAAAAGTAATTACTTCAAATAAACCACCTTTGGCTCAAAGAGCCTCCTCACGGAGGCTTTTTTGTTTATGGGATGATGTGTAGATTTGGAGATGCGTAGATATATATCATTACTACTTTTTATTGGCTTGGCTTGGGGGCAAGCTCTACACTTTAAGAATAACGAATGGAATTACAAGGATGGGAAATATAGAGATGTTGCTGTTATTTCTACGCAATTTGGCGATATGGTAGTAGAGTTTTACCCAGACATTGCTCCAATGCATGTTGAAAGTTTTACAATCTTAGCTAAAGAAGGATACTTTGATGGAACAACCTTTCATCGGCTTATTCCAGGATTTCTTATTCAAGGTGGCGACCCTAATTCAAAAGATGATAATAGAATGAATGATGGGACGGGTGGACGAGCAGGTAAATATTTTGGTATTGGTCGTGAGAATGATCCAGATACTTGGTTGATACCTGGAGAATTTAATGATAAGCTACATGTAAGAGGTACTTTGTCAATGGCTAGAACGCACTCGATTCCCAACAGCGCATCCAGTCAATTTTTTGTCTGTCATGCGGCAGCACCTCAACTTGATAAACAATACACAGTATTTGCTCAAGTAATTAAGGGTTTAGAGGTTATTGATAAAATTGCAAACGCAAATCGTCCAAAAAAAGAGAACCCAAGCTATCAAGGTCCTGATGGTGATAACCCATATGAAAAAATAGAAATGACCGTAAAGATGATGAAACACAGTGAGGCAATTAAAGAACCAATTGTTTACAATGAATATACTTTTGAAATAACAGATTTGTCGAATGTTGATTCAACATATAAAGCAGAAGATTTTTTTAAAAATGCTACTGTATATGATGACAAAGCAGCTGGTCAAGCTACTCGAAAATTTTCTATTGTAGTTTATAAAAATGGCGAGGTATTTCAAAATATAAAAACTCCTTTTGATATGGAGATAGATATTCCTTTTGCAAGCCGATTTTTCACGGTTGAAGATGTTAATTTCGATGGATATGAAGATTTTTATTTCACTGATTATATGGGAATGGTGAATATCTCCTTTATTATCTATCTATACAATTCAACTTCTGAGAAGTTTGAGATAAATGAAGATTATCGTTCTATTACTTCACCTCGATTTGATATTGATCATCAAATCATCAAATCCTTTACTCGTGGAAATGCAGCTTATCATGAATCTGAGATTTATATTGTTTTAAATGATAAACTAACTCGTATCTCAAAGATTATAGATGATGTGAGAAGTAATGAATATGAATATATTATTTACGATGGGGAAAAAGAAGTTGCTGTAAATGAATCATTAAGTAAAGTTAAATTAAATATTGCTTTTTTTAAAACTCAAAAATTTAATGTAATAATTGATCTACTTGATAATAGTAATTATAGATATGCATCGTGGAGTGCATCAAAAAATTTAAGAAACACCCCTGATTTGATTCTTAAAAATGGAGTTAAACAAGAAACAGAGAATGAAATATCTTATAAATTTAAAAAGGGAGAATTTAGTTATGTGTGTATTTTTAATAAGTTAACTTCTGACGGACAACTAAAGGTTTTTCAAAATAAAAAGGAATTAGTAAAACAAGAAGCAAGCGTTTTCATAGTACCAAATGAAGTGAAACCCTATGAAGGTAATAAACACAAGATAACACTTGATATAAAGAATAATTTGAAAGATTGATAATACCTCTCAAATTAATGATTAACTCCAACCCAAAAGGATAGGATTTAAGCAAGGATGAAGAGATAAAACGCCTCTGGCTCAAATAGCCTCCTCACGGGGGCTTTTTTGTTTATAAAAGAGACACCCACATTGCTGGGTAATTATTTGTAAGTTTGCTATAATGTTTAATTGGAGTATCATAATGAAAAAGCTAATTCTTTTTTTACTGTTGGTGCCGTTAGTTTCTTTTGGGCAGGAATATTATGTGTCTGCAAGGGAGGGGTTAAATGTTCGTGAGGCTCCTGATGCTAAAGCAAAGAAAATTGAAACACTTCTTTACGGTCAAAAAGTAACTGTAGAATTTGAAACAGGGATTAAATTGACAATAAATGATTTCGATCAAAGTTCAGGAGATACAAAAATTATTGAAGGTGAATGGGTAAAAATAGAATATGCAAAAACATTCTATACCATTCTTGGTGATGGAGATATTCACTCTGATCCTTATGAAATTAAAAAATATGAGGGATATATCTTTAACGGTTTTTTAAAAGAAGCCTCTTTCCCTCAGTATATAGATGAAAACTATATTGATTTTAATTCTATGGATAATATACGCCTCCCGGAAGGTACAGTTGTATATTTTAACGAAGATGATAAAGCTTATGACAGTAATCCCTCAATCATTGAATATTTTAAGGATGTTGAAAAACCAAAAAGTCTGACCAGTTGTTATAAATATAAATCAGGAATTTTATTTTCTGGAATAGCATATGATATTATTCTTTCTGACCCCTTTTACGAAATCAACCCCATCAATTATAGTCCAAAAAAATATAAGTCAGGTCCAAAAATTGATATTTACATCGCTGAGTTTAAAAATGGAGTATTGACTGGCAAACAAAAAAGAATTAACCCTTTAGAAGGAATTGAAACAGAAAAAATAAAAATCATAGATATAGATCAAATCGGTGTTGAAAAAGAAATTGTGGTTAAGTATTCTGATTTAACAATTGAATTTGGCGATTTACAAGAATATGTATATGTGAATGATGTAGCTTTTTTTGATCTTGATGGGAATAGAATCTCTGACTTCCCTCCTTTTAATTTTTGGGTAAATAATCGTGAGAGCTTTTTATTTGATATGAATAATAAAAATAAGTTCTTGAAAATTAAATATTTCCCAGAGTATATTAAACCAATGGGGCAATACGGGATTCAAGATAAAATTCATTTTTTTGATTCTGATTGTAATTTATATGATATTGTAAAAGAAGTTGAAGTAATAGAAGACTTTAATGTAAAAGTAAAATCTTATAAAAATCTGCTTATTGGTAAATGGCAAAGTACAGATGATGAAAATAATTTTGTAGAGTTTACGAAAGATGCAAGAATTGAAACATATGGTGATTATGAGGATACTGAAAGATATTCAATTTCTAATTCTTGTAAAAATGGTGGTGAAATAGAGTCTAATAAGGATAACTATATTTCTGGATGGATGAGTGAATTGTGTTGGTATATCATTTCAGTAGATGATAAAAATCTATCTCTTTCGTTTGTAGGTAGAGGAAATACGTTGAACTATAAAAGAATAAAATAAATTAAAATGAAACGCCTCTGGCTCAAATAGCCTCCTCACAGGGGCTTTTTTGTTTGTGGTATGATTAGTAAATTTGGTTATGAATAAATTTATAGCAATGAACCGATTTAAGATTGCAATTGGTAGAGAATCTGATTTTGAAGATATTTGGAAAAATAGAGATACCCATCTTGATGATGTAAATGGTTTTCAAAAATTCAATCTATTAAAAGGTTCAACCAATGATGAGTATACTTTGTATAACTCCCATAGTACATGGAACTCTAAATCTGATTTTGAAAATTGGAAAAAATCAGAAGCATTTAGAAGAGCACATAGTGGTGGCGGACAGCATCAAGGTATTTATTTAGGTCACCCTGAATTTGAAGGATTTGAAGTCATTCTTTGATTCAATTTCTTACATTCGTTGGATTTTTTATTTGTGGTGATTTTGTGTAAATTTTGATAGGGTCAATGAAAATTATAATTAAGAAGAATACTTTATGATCAACTATAATTCACTTGATGATTTAACCAAACAAAACTTTAAGAAAGAGATAAATGATTGCGCTTTAGCAATAGGTGGGAAACATCATTTTCTTCATCTTCTTGAAGAAATTCGAAAAGAGAATCCTCATCCTTTAATCTCTAAAAAATTATCATTCCGTTTTAGTTATGGCACAGTAAAATGGGGAAAAGTTATTTTCAAAGATAAAGTGGATTTACTGATAGAGATAACTAAAGATCGACAGAATAATACAAATCTTATGCCTGAAAAAGGGAGTAGGGATTACAAAACTAATATGAATTTCCTACGGACTCTAGGGCCAATGATATTTGAAATTCGTCCTAAAAATAATAAAGATGGGGATGGTTTTGATTTGCATCCATTTGATATTATTGATGAAGATACTTCACATCTAAGCTTTATGTTTGATGTTGTATTCTTTTTACCAATCAGCATTGTTAAACAAATATTTATAGGTACAATAAAATAATAATTAACGCTCAATAGATTATTTAGATGAGGAAGAATTTCAAAAAACAGAATTACGGTAATTAATACTTCATCCAAATACTTAAAAGAGAAACCCACATTGCTAAGTAATTTTTTATAAATTCAAGAAACCAAAAGGAGTGAAAAATGGGAAAAGGTCAAGATTCTAAAAAAGCAACTAAAAAAGCACCAGCTAAAACTGCAAAAGAAAAAAAAGCAGAAAAGAGACTCAAAAAAGCTAATCGATAGTTATACAAGATCAAGCCTTGTATTCTTAGGAACCTTTTTATATTTTATATAACCGTCGATTATTTTGTGGAGAAATTGCCTCGCCGCGGTGATGGCTTCGTCTCTTGTTAATAATTTTGCATCTACACAAACGCCCAAAGCTTGGGATAAGAATAATCGCCCCCACATAGCGGCCAACCAGAAAAATTCCGGAATGTGATAGGCATCGCTCCCAAATAATTCGTCCCAAAGTTTATGATATTTCATTCCTAAATTATAACAATGAAACAATCGATCATTATCCTTACCGCATGTCATACTGAGTCTCGAAGAATGAGGGACGAAGTATCTCAAACCCACATTAACCGAAAAACAAATGCTTAAGATCCTTCTCTCTCTCGATGAATCGAGATTGCTCAGGATGACAAAAAAAGTAGTATGGAAAATAAATAATGAAAAATAGAACAATAATAGAAATCGGTGGAATGATTAGCGTGATTGGTTCCCTCATATTTGTAGGTATAGAGATTAACCAAAATACAGCGGCAGTAAGAGGTGCCACGCAACAGGCAGTATCTTCTCAAGTTGGAGAAATGTATAGAATTATTGTTGAGAATGAAAAAATTGCTTACTTAGATGTTCAAGTTGATAGTGGTATTAGTAAAAGTGAACTTAGTAAAACGGATTACAATCAATATTTGCATTTTTCAATGATGGGTTTTAGACGAATCGAAAATATTCATCTTCAATTTAATAATGGATTTTTAGATGAAAACGCTTTTGACCGAATTGGGATGCCATTTTATCGATTGCCTCTTTTACGGGAAATTTGGGAAGAAGTTAAAGGAGGCTTTAATTCTGAATTTATCGAATTTTTTGAAAAGCTCAGAGACGGTCAATAATTTAAAATTAAGAATTAATAATTGAGAATTATCTTATGAAAAAACTACTCCCACTTTTGGTATGCACAATTCTGTCCGCCCAATCCGCGACGGAGGTTTACCTCATTGATCTATTGTCGGTTAATGATAAATATGCCATCGCCAATCCCGTCAATATCTCAAACAATCCGGGGTATGATAATCAGCCATCATTTACAAAAAATGGGCGATCAGTTTTATTCGCATCCACAAGAAACGGCCAGACGGATATTGTCAGTTACAATATTCGAAATGGAAAAAAGAAATGGCTAACGGACACAGATGGTGGTGAGTATTCTCCACTCCAGATTGGCTCAAGTAATGCGTTTTCTGCCATTCGACTAGACCCAGATGGCCACCAACGTCTCTACAAATACAGTATGTATTCCGGGAAATCAAAGGTCCTCGTCAAAGATTTGAAAATTGGCTATCACTGCTGGACCGGCAGGGGCAGGCTTGTTTCTTTTGTTTTGGGGGATCCACACACACTTCAGTTGAATAATATCAAATTGAATAAGAATAAAATTATGGATGACACCATTGGTCGAACCATATTGAAATTGCCCAAATCAACTCGTGTGGCTTATATCAGTAAAAAGAATGAACAGTGGATGATTAATACAATTGATCCCAACTCGGGAGAAATAAAAAAGATGATCTATACATTAGATGGATCGGAAGATTTTGCCATAACCCATTCCGGTGTACTCATAATGGGAAAAGGGAGTGAGCTCTATAATTTTGATCCGTATAACCATTCCGATTGGGTAAAGATCGGTGATGTTTCAAATTTCGGATTGGATGGGATTACGCGGATTGCTGTTAGTCCTAAGGCGGATAAGATTGTTATTGTAGTCAATGAGGAGGAATAGTGAGATTTAAATTTTCATGGCAATCATTTTCCATCGGCATAGGGTTAGCAGCCCTTTTGATTTTAGTTACGCAAGTGGCGAGTGACTCTGGCGATGGTTGGGAGACCACCAGCGAAATCATGACCAAAAGTGACGGAAAAAAAGAATTGATCGGCACCATTCAAAATAAGTCCGATCAGGTAGTGCACCATGTCCACACTACCGTCCATTTTTATGATAAGGATAACAGCGTTGTGGATGTAAAATTTATTGAAGTGGCGCGGATCCCTGCGGGGAAATCTGCCGGTATTCGTATTGATGTAAAGGATGAAACGATTACCCACCACCGTATGGATTTACCCGAGGGGCATGAGTATGAATAGCTACGCCATTGTCACTTTATTACTCGCAGGAATTTTTGAACTTTATTTCCCAATATATCACCAACATATATATTCCCTTCATCGTCAACAGCTATATCGTGATATCTAGATATAGGACCTTCGTACATTCCTGATCTACCAAATTGTAATTGAAGATTTGCGTTTAGGTCCAAACGAAAGATATCGGACCCTTTTATAACTGTTTTATCGACAACCCAATAGTCTATACCATACAAATGATTATTATTTTTATCAATGGTAACAGAGTACAATTGATCAGTTAAGGTGTTTTGCCATGATGTAATAAAGTTTCCTCGATTATCAAATTTTTGGATTCTATTATTTTCACGATCTGCAACATATACATTTCCACTGCTATCAAGGTCAATACCATGAGGTATAATAAATTCGCCTTCATCGCTTCCAAGCGTACCCCATTCATATAGGAATTCTCCCTTTTTAGAAAATTTTATAATTCTACTGTTACCATAACCATCACTAATAAAAAAAGAACCATCATTTGAAACTGCAATATCTGTTGGCAGGTTGAAATGTGATTGATCATTTCCTGAAACACCTGCCTCACCCAATACAAATTCTAAATTTCCATTTGAATTAAATTTAAAAATCTGATGTAATCCAACATCTGTTACCCAAACATTACCTTCATGATCAACTTCTAATCCATGAGGCATAATAAAAATATCCCTACCCCAGCTTTTTAATACATTTCCTGTTTTTCTATCCAGTGTAAGGATAGTATTATTTTGGATCTTGTCTTTGGGCATTGGTTGTTGCCACACCCTATTAGCTCTGTGGAAAACTACAATATTATTTTCTGGGTCCATTCCTAATCCAGTTGGATTTCCCAACGTTAAACTATCAGGTAAATTTGGCCATTCTTTCACTAATATATATTGATCTTGATTTACTTTATTTGCGAATGAATGCTGAAAAAAGCAGATCATTGTAAAAACCATGAAAAATTTGAAGAGACTTTTTTTGTTTTGATTTTTTAGGAAATACATAATGTACAAATATACAAAAATTATTTAAGAATTCGTTCCCAAGATTTCTTCTTTCAAGGTCAAATATTTAATATGAAACTAACTATATACTAATTCTCATAGTCTTTTAAAGGGTACACACAATATCTGAGGAGATTGGGCGTATTAGGTGCAGACATTTTGGTTAAAAATTTTGTAGATTGTTTATATGAAAAATATACTAGCTAGAGGTGGGATTGAATTTTTGGCCGTCTTTTTAGGAATTGGGCTTTCTTTTTATGCTGAAGGGTGGCAGACTGAAAATGATAATAAAATTAAAAAGGATCAATATTTACACGATTTAACCAATACGCTGGAGAGTGATATAACCCAGATCAATAATCTTTTAGAAATATTGTATCAGTCCGATCGGCTCATTACGGAGATCCAAAGTGATATTGATCAAAATCACACCGTATATACCAAACCTGAAATATTAAATAAATTATTAGATGTTGAAGTTGGAACTTCATTTTTTCCACAGGATGGTATTTTCAATCAACTCATATCCACGGGTGCATTTGAGCTGATTAATAATGTGGAATTGAAGAATATTCTGTTGGAAATGTATAACCATCAGAAAGATCGGAATTATGCCACATCCACAGAGATCGACCATTTTAATATCGGATTTCGCAATGTAATCTTGGATGAGTTTCGGGTCAGTTTTATTTACAATTCCTTTGATGGTGCCTTTTACGGTAGCCGGACATTGAATCAATACAAATTCAATCAATCCTATTATATGTCCAATACCTTTTATGGTTTGCTCTCTCAGGCCAAATTTTATGGGAATACGTACACAAGGCAATTGAAGGATATTGAAAAATCCTATTTGACTGCCTTAGCATTGGCGAAAAATGAAATAACACAATGACAATTTTTAGCAAAATAGTAATGTTTACCCTTTCGTTCCTTTGCCTGATTTCCTGCACCGGTGATAATAAAAAATATGAATATATTGAAAAAAATGAGACCTTTAGGCAAACGGTAAAAACGGGTCATTTTGTTAAACTAAGTCAAGGTTTCACCTATTATGAATCTGAAGACCTAAACAATGAAGATGTAATCGTTTTTATCCATGGGTTTTCAGTCCCTGGATATATTTGGGATGAGACCTACTATGAAGCGATTAAACGAGGATTTGGCGTTTTAAGGTTAGATTTGTTTGGCCGAGGAAATTCTGATAATCCTGATGTGGCCTATACAGATGCATTATTCGCTGATCAAGTGGTTGAACTTTTGGATGCACTGAATATTACTCAAAAAATCACACTGGTTGGTTTATCGAATGGGGGGAGGGTAATCTCTAAGTTTATGGAAAATTATTCAGACAGAATAAAAAATTTAATCTATGTATCACCCGCCGGATTTCATGTTCCAGAAACTACATATATAAATAAAGATGTCTCCGATGATGAAGTTTCATTCTTTGTCAAAAATTATTATGGTTCCTTAGCAAAGGGACAAATGGAAGATTTTAAAGATCCGTCCAAGTTTAAGGGTTGGGATAAAAAATATGAACCATTATTAGAATATAAAGGATTTGCGCGAGCACTGCTTTCTACTAGAAAAAATCACCATGTGCTAGATCAAATAAATAAAAAAATTGGTAAAATGGCAGTGCCTCAATTCGCCATTTGGGGAGATTCAGATTCCGTATTACCACTGAAACAGGTTGAAGAAAAAATTGCAAAAATCATGCCAAATTTAAAATTATTCGTCATTAAAGATTCGGGCCATTTGCCCCATAAAGAACAGTTTGATGCGTTCAATCATATTTTTTTTGAGGAGATTATTGGCTGAATAAGACCATGGGTTTTACTAAAAAAACATTTTTTTCACGATTACTCATTTTCTGCATCCTATCCACTGTCATCTTTGGTCTGGGAATCTTCAAATGGAGTAATACTCAGAAGAGTAACCAAAATGAGGACAAGCTTCGTGTGCTGGTCTGGAACGTACTGCACGGCGCCAACGATGTTGATCAAGGGGCTGAAAAAACATTGGCTATCATCCGCAGTGCGGCACCTGACATTGTGTTGTTACAGGAAAGTTACAATATAGATGGAGATCGACCTCATCTCGGTGAATGGCTCGCCAGTGAACTCCAATGGAATCAGCATCAGGCGCCGAGCACGCACCTTTGCGTTTTAACGCCTTTGGATATGGATACGACCTTTTTCCACGATGAGTGGCATGGCGTGGGTGCGTTACTGAAAGATTCGAAGGAGCGAGAACTCCTTATTTGGGATATTTGGATCGACTATCGTTCGTTTATCGGTTATGAACTTCGCGATAATCCAACGCTTAGCAACGAAGAACTTTTGGCCGCCGAGTACGAACGTTCAAGTCGTCTGGAAGAGACTAAGGCAATTATTTCTCACCTGCGAGAAGCAGGTCAACTGGGGGCGGATGTTCCCCTTCTTGTTGGTGGCGATTGGAATTGCCCTTCCCATTTGGATTGGACGGAAGACGCTTCTAAAATTTATAAATATCGCCGAAATCTTCCCCTGCCTGTGAGTATGGCAATGCACGAAGTGGGCTTTACTGACACTTTCCGAGAAGTTTATCCGAATCCAATTCAGCACCCGGGGATAACTTGGTCACCCATGTATCGCGGCGCTATTACTGGTGAGACAGGTACTCCCCAATCCTTTGATCGCATCGACCGCTTGTATCTAAAGAATTCAACACAAAAAGGTAACGGATGGTCGCTTCGCCCTGTTGCAGGATTTGTACTCCCCCTCATTTGGGAAGATAATTCGATCCCCGTAAAGGACAGGACATTTCCTTCGGATCACGGCGCACTCGTTATGGATCTTATCTGGGTGCAAGAAGAGTAGAAAAAAATAAGCTAAAATTAAAAAAAGCGATCCTAATTATGACAGCACTTATCAGCTGTATTCTCTCCACAGTCGCCTTGGGTGAATTCTACTTTACTTATCAAATGGATGATTCTGAATACTATATTTTATCATTCAGTATTATTTGTGGCATATCCGGTATAATCAGTTGGTGGGCCTTATTCTCGAAAAAATACCCTCATAACCCGGCAAACGTTTAAGGGCTTTTTTTCTTAAATATTGAATTATATTGTTAGTATGATAAAACAATATTCACGAATCATAATCAGACCTTTTTTACTAATAATACTTTTTTCTCTCTTTGCATGCGAAGATAAAAAAGAAGATTCGGTATGCACTGATCCAATCCAAGGCAAATTTATTAATGTCCAGGAGAAAGGAACAATCAGCGCCGAATTCATTAATGGTTTGCGTCCTAGTTTTGGCATCCCTGAAACTTTCGTTGTAAAATATGATGTGGCGGTTCTTTCTGTAACCTATACCACGGTAAATCCCGATGGAAAAGAAACAACGGCTTCCGGCGCAGTCTATATTCCCAAAACTGGCGATGATAATCCACTGTCCTTACTCAGCGGCCATCATGGCACAACCATTAAAAAAGCAGACGTACCATCTGTTTTGCCCCTTTACGGTTATTTAGGATTGTTTGGTGCAGGAGCAGGATATGCAGCGGTTCAGGCAGACTATCTCGGGTTGGGAAGTTCTGAGTTAGATTATCAACCATTTAGTCAAAAATTTAGTGGCGTAGCCGTGGTAGATCTCATCGATGGTGTACGACATTATGCCTGCGAAAATGGAATCCCACTCAATGATAATGTCTTTATGCTGGGCTATTCAAACGGTGGATATGTATCCATGGCCGTTCACGATGAACTGCAAGTAAATCCCCGATCCTTCAATATTGATGCCAGCGTAATGGTTGCAGGATATTTCGATTTAAGAATTTCTGAATCATTCCAAATTCCTGATTCACTTTATCGACCTTCATGGGCTTTATATAGTCCAATCATGTACGACAAACGATATAATCTTGGACTTATGGAAAAAATTGTAAAACCGCCATATTTGGAAAAATTATCGACCCTTTTTAATGGTCAAAAAGATGCGACCGAAATTGATAATGCATTGACCCTAATCAGCAAAGATTTGTTAACCGAATCGTTTTTAACCAGTTTTAGAACAAATCCGGATTTCAAAAATTACCGCGATTCATTGGTTTCAAATTCACTGGCGGATGTAATCCCCGATTCACCGGTATTATTTATTCACAGCAAAGAAGACGGTGCTGTGCCATATAGCCAAAGTGTGAATATGCACCAGTACATTAATTCGAATGGGGGAAACGCATCATTGGTACTGCTTGAAACGGGTCAACACAATCCTGTGGCTTATGCCCCCGCAGTAATCCAGGCGATTGATTGGTTAAAACAGTACGAATAATATTTTTTTAATAACCAAAATTGATTATCAACCACACGCAAAAATATGTCATACTGATCCCCGATTCATTGGGGAGAAGTATCTCAAGCAAATGACAGTCAAATAACAAATGCTTGAGATCCTTCCCTCACAAATTCGCTCAGGATGACAAGGTAGGTGGTTTTAAAATAAAATGGAGCACACTTTGAAATACATTTTAAAAATGAGGAATCCTCAATGAAACATCGAATCCTTTTAGTTATACCACTATTGTTCTTGATCAGCTGCCAATCCCGGCAGAAAGTAGAATATCTACAATCTAAAAAATTTACTGCACAGAATGAGCCATTTTCCGAAGCGGTAAGGGTGGGGAATATGCTTTATCTCTCTGGACAAGTGGGTAACAAACCGGGCGAAATGAATGTGGTTCCTGGTGGCATTGGACCTGAAACACGCCAGACTATGGAAAATATCAAGGAAGTTCTCGAGCGGTTTGGCTCATCCATGGATCAAGTGGTGAAATGTTTATGTATGCTCGAGGATATTAACGAATGGGCAGAGATGAGTGCGGAATATGTGAAGTTCTTTCCCAATCATAAACCGGCCCGCTCGGCTTTTGCTGGCACGGGACTTGCCATTGGCGCTAAGGTGGAAATCGAATGCATGGCCACAATAGATTAAGGAAAAAGATATGAAAAACATTCTAGCGCGAGGGGGCATCGAATTTTTAGCAGTTATGCTGGGCATATCCGGTTCTCTTTGGGTGGATGAAACGCGTATCTCATCCAATGCTGAAAAAGAATTCCGCATCGATTTGGTGGCGATTCATAATGAATTGGTTGACGATCTGAATACGATAAAAACTGCCATGGCATTTAACTATGACATGATTGATAAAGTTGATCATCTCCTCTCGATTTTGGAAACATCCAAAATTGATGTGAATGCATTGGACACGATTCCTC
>JABGTK010000049.1 GCA_018647265.1 Candidatus Neomarinimicrobiota bacterium
TGTTATTAATAAGGTCGATCTGCCTAGCGCCCGTGTGGATGAAGTAAAGGGACAAATAATAGAATTAATTGGGTGTGATGAGAATGAAATCATTTGTGCCAGTGCCAAAAGTGGTATTGGAATTCAGGATGTATTTGATGCCATTATAGAACGCATCCCGGCACCGGCAGATAATGCCGAAGCACCATTGCGAGCCATGGTATTTGATTCTGTCCACGACAACTACAAAGGTGCAATTCCTTACGTCCGAGTGTTTGATGGTGTACTCAAGCCCGGAGAAACGGCCCGATTTTTTGCCCACGACCGTCAATATGATATTACAGAAGTGGGCCATTTTGTGTTGAAACAAGTTCCGGCCAAAGAACTCCGCGCCGGAGATGTGGGCTATCTATTAGCCAGCATTCGCGATGTATCCCATATTTTACCGGGAGATACAATTACGACGAAATCAAATCCTGCAACTGATGCTTTGGCGGGATTTAAAGAAATAAAACCAATGGTCTTTTCCGGGTTGTATCCTTCTGATGCTGATGATTATGACCAACTGCGAATGGCTCTCGATAAATTAAAATTGAATGATGCTTCCTTATTCTATGAACCGGAAACGAGCAAAGCATTGGGTTTTGGATTTCGTTGTGGATTTTTAGGGTTGCTCCACATGGAGATTATCCAAGAAAGGCTCGAGCGGGAATTTGACTTGGCATTGGTGACAACTACACCTAATGTGCAGTATAAAGTTGAGTTGCGGAATGGGAAGATTGTTGAAGTGGATACACCGGCAAAAATGCCGCCAACGGGAGATATTCAATCAATTTTAGAACCCCACGTTTCAGCTGAAATTATTACACCAAAAGAGTTCATCGGCAACATTATGACACTTTGCCAAAGAAAGCGTGGCATTTATAAGAACACCAATTACCTCACGGCAGAAAAGGCACAATTGCATTACGACCTTCCTTTAGGTGAAATTATTTTTGATTTTTATGATAAATTGAAATCCACTAGTAAAGGGTATGCATCTCTAGATTACCATTTGTCCGGTTATGTATCCGGTGATCTGAAAAAATTGGATATTCTTATCAATAACGAAACGGTTGATGCTCTGTCTTTTATTACCCATACTGATGATGCTTACCATCGCGGAGTTGCCCTTTGCTCAAAATTGAAAGAACTCATTCCTCGACAAATGTTTGATGTACCTATTCAAGCATCCTTGGGAAATAAAATTATCGCTCGTTCCACAGTAAAAATGATTAAAAAGAATGTAACGGCAAAATGTTATGGTGGTGACATAACGCGTAAACGCAAACTGTGGGAAAAGCAGAAGGAGGGGAAGAAGCGGATGAAATCTATTGGTAGGGTAGAAATCCCCCAAGAAGCGTTGTTGGCTGTCCTCCAAATTGATTCAGACTAATCGAAGTGTTCAGGTGTTAAAGTGTTTTCGTACGGGACACATGAACACGTGATTACCCAAACACTCATGAATAATTCAAACTATTGGGAAGAAACCCACACGCCGCTCTATAGCTTCATTTTTACGCTACCCTTATTTCTTATTTATGAAATAGGCGTTTTTGCGATTTCTGCCAGCGATTTACCCCTTTTGAGAAATGGTGCTGATGTTTTGATGCGCCAGATTTTAGAAGTATTTGGAATTTTCGGAGTCTATGGTTTCAGCGGATCGTTCCTGATTGGCTTCATGGTTGCCTTCCTCCGTCAAAAGAAAAAACTGATGACATCGGCCATTCGCGGGGAATATTTATTAACCATGTTATTTGAGAGTATTGGATGGGCGATTGTATTAACAATTACCATGATTTGGCTTCCGGCACTTTTGATGAATGGTAAAGATGGACGATTAATGCAGCAAGTAGTTTTAGCTATCGGCGCTGGGATTTATGAAGAATTCGTTTTCCGTGTTATTCTCATCGTTGGAATGGCTTCTGTTTTAGGGTTTATATTTCAATGGCGCGAAGCTGGGCAAAAAGCGGGTGCAGTCATTCTTGCGGCAGCATTATTCTCTGGTTTTCATTTTGTTGGTGCTTATGGAGAGACGCCTGCAATGAACTTATTTTTAATTCGTATGGTAGCGGGTGTCGTTTTAGGCGGTATTTACGTTATGCGAGGATTTGGTGTGGCGGCTTATACCCATACCATATATGATTTATTTGTTTTGGTAAAGTACACCACTTCAGCATGATTATTAATTGAGAAAATCTGTAATTTCAGCGTCAATTTTTGGGGAAAATTAATCTTAATGAAAAAAATATTATCCATTTTGTTTTTACTGGGAACATTGTCAGCCCAGTCATCATCATTTAAATCATTTGATGTAGTCATCTATCCGGAATATTATTTTGACGGAATTATGGCTGAAATTGACGGTGAAGTGAAAGATGAAAGTTTACCACTAAACTTAGAGATATCCGTTCCAGCCAATACAGATAGCGTATTTTACGTGGGTGGTACAGCAGAATCTGAAGCTGAAGTAAAACATTTATCGGTACTGAAATCAAAAAATCGCTCTTTGATCCAGGTGAGTGTGGTGGATTCCAAATTTCGATTATTTGTTTTTTATCCAATTGAGAAAAATGGCACATCACGTTCTGGGAACTTCAATCTTGAGATAAATAGTGATGTGGAGGATGCCCATGTGATTATTCAGGAACCGCTCATTGCAGAAAATTTTTCATTCTCTGAAAAAGATGCGGAAACTTTTCAGGATCAACATGGATTAAATTTCAAAAGAATTCATCTTCATGATTTTCGGGCGAATACAAACAAAGCAATATCATTCAGTTATGAAAACCCCACTGGTGGTATTTCCATCAATGCGCTTCAAACAATGTTGAGCAATGATGATAATGCAGCAATACCTTCAGCCCCATCGGTGAAAACGGCACCAGTTCGGCATAAATTACCTTTGTGGCAACCATTGGTTGTTTTGGGAATAGTGGCCGTTATTGTAGGTGGAATGTTTTATGCTCAAAGAAAATCTGAACTTAAGGATAATTTTGATTCCAAGCCCCAAAAGGGTAATGGAAAATTCTGTACTGGGTGCGGTGCACCGATTCAGGACAATCACAAATTTTGTGCAAACTGTGGGGGGGAACTCTAAATGTGGCCTATTATTTTCGACTTCGGTGAAATCAATATATTTGGTTTCGAATTTCATCCTGTAATCAATTCATATGGGTTTATGATGATGATAGCATTTTATTCATGTTATTATCTTCTCAACAAGGATCTGAACCGTCTTGGATATGACGCAAAGTTAGCCGCAGATCTCGTTTTTGCAGCAGCAGTTGGCGGTATTCTTGGTTCAAAGATATATTATTTAATTGAGAATTTTGACCGAGTAAAAGCAGATCCCATGGGCATGATTTTCAGCGGGGCAGGGCTGGTTTTTCTCGGCGGATTGATGGGCGGCACTTTAGCCGTGACTTTCGTTATTAAAAAGGAAAAACTCACATGGATTAAATTTGCAGACATTGTTGCGCCCTTATTGATTTTGGGATATGCTATTGGCCGTATTGGCTGTTTATTAGTGGGAGATGACTATGGTTTGCCCACTGATTTGCCCTGGGGAATTTCTTTTCCTGATGGGTTGCCCCCATCAACTTATGCCGTATTTCAAACTTATTATCCATGGGTAAATCTCTCAGGATTTGAACCTGGCGTATTGACGGTTCATCCTACACAGATATATGAAACTTTATTAGGATTGGGAATATTTTATTACCTCTATAACAAACGTATGTCAGTCGTTATTGTAGGTAGTTTATTCTTCACATATTTAATTTTTGCAGGATCAGAAAGATTCTTAATTGAATTCTTACGTGTAAACACAAAATATGCTTTTGGCCTCAGTGGCTCCCAATTGATCTCCCTTTCAATGATTGGAATTGGTGCATGGTTTTTAACTCATCCCGTGAATGTGCCACAGGAAGAACCATCTGAAAAATAGACTAATTTTTTTCTTTTCACTTTTACTCCTTTATGGGGTTGCTATTCCCCAGGAGGCTATCGAGGTTGGCAGAATTGACCTCACAAAAAATGTAATAGATTCCGAGTTTGAGCCGAACCGCCTCGTTAAAATCCCCAATGGATTAATTTTTCTCGATACCCAAAACCGCCGTATTGGCAGTTGGGTTTCGGACACATTATTAATTAAGGGTGGCTTTGGTGCAGGAGAATCTGGTTTGTTCGACCCGGTGGATATAGTTTCACATCAATTGGATGTATTTATCCTAGACCGCACAGAAAACAGGATTAGCCGATTTGATGTCCAATTAAATTTTATTCAATCTATTTCATTTGCTGAAAATGATGGTGGTTTATTCCCCACTTCAATGGGAAATGATAGCCGTGGATGGTTGTATTTCTATTCTCCTGAAACGCATCAGATTTATCGTTCCAATCCTAATTCATCGCAGCTTAATACTTTTATTGATCTCAATTCCTTTCCCAGGACAGAAGATTGTGTGGCTTCCATGCGATTTGGGCGAAATGATCAATTGGCACTTTTATATAATTGTATAAATGAGATCCATCTTTTTTCTCGGACGGGAAAAATGGAACGCCGATTTAAAGTTAATATTGAGAATCCAGCACTTATTTTGTCATTTCAAAAATTTTGGGTTATCCTCAACGAAACGGGAGATATTCAATTTATTGGTGAAACGCCATTTGCATTAGATTTAAATGATGCACTTCGTGATGCCATTGTGGATGGTGATTTCCTCAACGTATTGACCGATAAAGAATTGATCATTTTTGATATAAATGTTCCTAAATAAATATTTCGTCTTTTTTGGTGTAACGGCAATCCTTTGTTCGCAGGATTCTACACAAATTGATTTGCCTCAAAAG
Organism: Candidatus Neomarinimicrobiota bacterium; assembly: GCA_018647265.1. Classification (NCBI taxonomy): domain Bacteria; kingdom Pseudomonadati; phylum Fidelibacterota; species Fidelibacterota bacterium. The sequence continues at coordinate 4,873 of JABGTK010000049.1, forward strand.
ATTGGCCCTATAATTAATCATTTACCCCATTTGGATAGCTTAATTGCTGTTCAAAAAGATACTCTTAATCAATCAACCATGTCAGCCGAAGCATTGGCGCAGGCTGGTAAACACCCACTCACTCAACCAATTTCATACCCAATCAACGCATCGGGAACATTCTTTCGTGGAATAGAAATGAGCTCCCAAGGTACTGGTGGATTAAGTGGCGGACTCCGATTTCAATTGGCAGGAAAGCTTAGTGAAAATATTCGCGTTTCCGGCACAGTTACCGATGAATCCATACCAATTCAACCGGACGGAACTACCGCCGCTTTGGATGAATTAGACAAAGTTTATTTGAATGTATCCCATCCTTCCGGAGAATTGACGGCGGGAGATATAATGGTGATTAATAAATCGGGTAAGTATAATAATAACAAACGAAATATAGTAGGTATAAAGAACAACATTAACCATAATGACGTAACAGTTCGGACCATAATCGGCCAATCTAAGGGGAAATATCATAGTTTAGAATTGAAGGGGGAAGACGGAAGGCAAGGGCCATATTTTTTAACATCGAAAGAAGGATTAAGGAGCGTCATCATTTCCGCCGGTTCCGAATCGGTATGGCTCAATGGGGAAAAATTGACCCGGGGAGAAGATCGCGATTACACCATTGATTACACTTCTGGAGAATTGACATTTACACCCAAGCATTTAATCTATTTCGATTCGGATATAGATTTAGAATACCAATATTCAGACAATGCCTACAAAGCCAATTATATAGAAGCGGGGTTGGAGGGAGTCATTGGCGATAAAGGGCAATACAGCATTTCCTATATCGATGAGCGTGATAATGCAAAAGGATCCTTTTTATCCGATGAACAGCGGTCGGCCTTTAAATCTAAAGATGTGTTTTACCAATCTGGAGTCGTTCAGGATTCATTGGGAGATTATGTATTAATAAATGATAATTTCCTTTTTATACATTCTGCGTATAACATATTACCTGAAAACCGATACACCGTTACATTCAGTCCGGACCCCACCGGAGATTATGTTAGAAAAATTTCTGATAAAAACCGAATATATTATGCATTTGTTTTTACAGACAACATTGATAATCGCCAACGCTATTCTCCTGGTCGCTCACTTAGGGCACCGGTCAGTCACCAATTATTACAGTTTGATACGAATTTAAAAATACTTCCCGGTTTATCATTATCAACGGAAGGGGCATTCTCGATTAAAGAGAACAATGTATTGTCAAACCATTCAGAAACGAAAAAGAATGGAAATGCCTTTCGCTTAGGATTGGATCAAAAGCCCATTCAAATGGGTAAAGTGAATCTGGGTTTTGATTTCGAATATTGGCTGAATTCGGTGGATTTTCGATCTCTGAGTAGGGAGAGAAGTGTGGACTTTAATGAATCATGGGATTTGGATATGGCGCAAGCTTTGGATGGAGAATCCATGTCATCCATGCGAACTGTTATCGAGATTGGAAAAGGACTGAAAAGCGGTATTGATATCTCAAGGCTAACTCAGGGTGACCGAAAAAAAGATCGTTCTGAGATTGATTTGAGCTACCAAGGTAAATTGATTAATAACGCACAAATGAGATGGAATAAAGTTCAATCTGAAACTGCCTTCCAACAGGTTGATGGCCAAATCCGATTATTCGATGGACCTCTAAAACCATTTATAACAGTGACACACGAAGCGCGGGAAAAAGTATATCAATTTGATGATATTTTGGTGGGGTTAGATTTCACTCGAAACAACCGTTCTTTCTCATTGGGGATAGGCCAGCGGGAAGATCAGACTGCCACTTTTAAAGATGCGACTAAAATGGAAACCACCCAAACGGGTAAGGTCGTTCAAGTTGATTATAAATCCAGACAAAAATCAGGGTGGCGGCAGGAGTGGCTGTACAGTCAGCGGATTCAAACCAATGAAAAAGACAATTCCAGCAATGACTATAATACCTTCCGCACAGCTTTGAATTACCGAGACAGAAAAAGTCCCTTTCAATTGGATTTTGTCATAAATGCACTCACATCCATGCGTGAATCTCGAGCCATTGTTTATGATTCAATCGGTGTTGGTTTCGGCCATTATCGTTACGACTCCCAGTTGAATGAATATATTTCCGATCCCAATGGTGCATACGTGGCTCACACTGTTTTTACGGGGGACCGGAAACATGGATCACAATTGGATGGATTAACACGTTTTTCTATCGATTTTGCCAAATGGAAATTTGATCATCTTAAAAACTGGAAATATCGTTATATAAATCGGTTGGATTTCCATGGATCGAAATTTTCTATTTCAGGCCCCAAACTGGATGTGGGAGAAGTATATCGAAGTAATTATCGTCACGAATTAATTTATAAAAAAAGGAAACAGAAAAATCGCCATCGCATTTGGAATCAGAATTCATCCAATTTTAATGGGTTGGATCCCCGTGGATGGGAGTACAGATATAAACAGGAATGGGGTGGTGAGTCTCAAATCGCTCTGAAGGGTAATTATCATCTCGTTATTCAGGGTGATATGCATGATTCTCGAGTGGAATCTGAAAAAGAACGGATTACCATGCGATCCGTAGATGGTTATACTTTTGAGGCCGGCTTTAAAAATTATAGTTCTAGTTCATTCCAATGGGAATCACGGTTCATTTATTATTGGGACGATACTGGGATCGGAGGGCTTGTGAGACCTAAAATTGGCTTAAATATGGAAAAAGTATGGGCTCATGGCATGAAAATGAATTGGATTCAATTCATTGGTAAAGACGGCCGAATTGAAGGGAATTTTGAATATTATATTGTGAATGGATTTAAATCTATGCCCCCGGAAGCATTGAAGGGATTATCTCACGGTCGGACCTTACGGAGCAATATTCGTGCATCCTTCTTTTTGGGCAAATCACTTTCGGTCAATGCCACATTATTATACTTAGATGATGCTCGCTATGATGGTTTTGTCAAACTTCAGGGAGAGGTTCGTGCCCATTTTTAGATTTATTCCATTCATCGCAGTCCTCTCAATATCTATTGCTCAAAAAATAGACTCAACCTTCTATGCCAAACTGGAATCAAAAGGGGAATGGAAAAGCTATTATTTATTGAATGAAAATGGCGATTATGAATTTGTATTTGAAAATGCAGAAATTGATTCTCTATATTTCTTAGAAGATGGATCAATTAATCAAAAGGTGATACAGCGCTTATTTCATCCACTCATGGGACTTAAAGACCATAACCGTGCACTGCAACAGTTTCGAACGATTCAGAGCGCTTATCCTTATATTAACGGTGGTTCTGAAATTTCTTTCGCTCAGTATGGCAAAAAACAAGTGGCAGCCGTGGTGGCGTTTCATCCCCAGTTCAAAAGTCAGATCGGCGGCATCATCGGGGCCAGCAAAGGTAAAGATGGAAAATGGCTCACCACTGGAGAAGTGGATCTCCATCTGGAA
>JABGTK010000050.1 GCA_018647265.1 Candidatus Neomarinimicrobiota bacterium
GGCCGGTTGCCATACATTTCGCCATTCTTTCGCCACGCATTTATTGGAAAACGGATATGATATTCGTTCCGTTCAGGAATTGCTGGGCCATAAAGATGTACGTACGACGATGATTTACACCCACGTTATGAAAAAAGGACCGTTGGCTGTAAAAAGTCCCTTGGATACTGTTTAATACTGTGCAGATTTTTTTCATTTTATTCATGTCACTATTCTTGTTCAATATTCATAAAAAGTTTTAAATTGCTCGATGGGTAGACTACGTATTTCACAGCATTCAATTCATTGGCAAGATCTTGCGCCATTGTTGGATGGTCCTACCCGCGTTAGCCTCAGCCCCGAGGCCAAAAAAGCGATTCGCGATTCCCACAAAGTTTTAAAAAAAATCATATCTTCCGGTCAACAGGTCTATGGTGTAAATACGGGCTTTGGCAAACTTAGCACTGTTTCTATTGGTCCCGATGACCTCAAACAACTTCAACTTAATTTGGTCCGATCCCATGCTTGCGGTGTGGGTAAACCATTAGATTTAGGCGTGACGCGCATTACCATGGTGTTGAAACTCATGACATGGGCCAAAGGGTATAGTGGCGTTCGGCCAAAGTTGGCTCAACTGTTGGTAGGAATGTTAAATCACGATATTTTACCTGTTATTCCAAGACAAGGATCCGTGGGCGCATCCGGTGATTTGGCACCCTTAGCCCACATGGCAAGAGCCATGATAGGCGAGGGGGATGTCCATTTTCAAGATCGCATAATGCCCGCCTTGCTGGCTTTAAAAGAAGCCAATTTAGAACCCACCATTCTTGAGGCAAAAGAGGGCTTAAGTCTCATCAACGGAACCCAAGTGTCCACCGCTTTGGGAATCCGTGCTTTATCTGAATCGCATAAAATTTTAGAGACGGCAGATATTGCAGGCGCCCTTTCTGCCGAAGCCAGTTTATCCACCCGGGTTGTGTTTATACCCAAGATACATAAATTGAAAAAACATCCAGGACAAGTGGCTTCGGCTACCAATGTATACAATCTGTTAAAAGGAAGTGACATTGTTCAATCTCACGATGACTGTGGCCGTATTCAGGATCCTTATTGTATTCGCTGTATTCCCCATGTCCACGGTTCAAGCCGTGAAATTTTTAGTAATGGGGAAGTAACTATCAACAATGAAGTGAATTCTATTTCGGACAATCCCTTGGTTTTTCCAAATGGAGATGTCATGAATTCCGGCCATTTTCATGCCGAGCCGATTGCCCAAGCATTGGATACATTATCCATTGCAATGGCTGAGATTGGCGCTATCGCCGAGCGCCGCGTCAATTATTTTATGAGGGGAATCGGCGACCGAATCCCAATGTTCGGTGCTATGAACCCCGGTTTAGAATCGGGTTTTATGTTGGCGCACGTAACAGCGGCAGCTTTAGCATCAGAAAATAAAACGTTGTCTCATCCCGCCAGTGTAGATTCAATCTCGACCTCGGCAGGACAAGAAGATTTTGTCAGTATGGCGCCTTGGGCCGGGCGAAAGTGTTTACGCATCCTTGCCAATGTAAGTATTATTTTAGCGATTGAAATTTTAGTCTCTGGAAATGTGAACCATCGTTTTCATAAAAAAATATCCTCTGGCAATGGGCTCATCCCTGTAATGAACCTACTGAAACGACACCATGTTTTAACCGAAAAAGATCACGCCTTAGCCGATGATATTCAAACCATTAACACATTGATTCAATCCAGAAAAATTGTAAATAGCGTGCAGAAGCGCATCAAACTACTTTAGCATTATGAAAAATCGACCACCATTTATTCAAGCATTAACCTTTGACGACGTACTCCTCGTACCGCAGGAATCCCACATTCTCCCAAGGGATGTCAATTTACAAACGCGCTTGACAAAAAGTATTTCCATGAATATTCCGTTATTGTCCGCCGCCATGGATACAGTAACCGAGAGCGATATGGCCGTAGCTTTGGCCCGTGAAGGCGGGATTGGAATTATCCATAAAAATTTATCCATCGAAAATCAGGTGCTCATGGTAGATCGTGTAAAACGATCTGAGAGTGGTATGATTATGAATCCCGTAACTTTGTCAGCGGATAAAACAATTAAAGATGCAAAAACGGTTATGTCCAATTACCACATCAGTGGATTGCCCGTTGTGGATGGGGGGAAATTGATTGGCATAATCACCAACCGCGATATCCGTTTTGAGACCGATGACAAATTGTTCGTTCGTGATAGAATGACGGCAGAAAATTTGGTAACTGTTCCTCAAGGTACAACGTTGGATGAAGCAAAAGAAGTGCTCCAAGAACACCGCATTGAGAAACTCCTCGTAGTGGATGATAATGGGAACTTAGCAGGGTTGATCACGGTGAAGGACATCCAGAAAAAAGAAGATTTTCCTAACGCATGTAAAGATGATAAAGGTCGTCTCCGGGTTGGTGCAGCCTTAGGTGTAAGTGGTGATGCCATGGAAAGGGCCCAAGCTTTGGCCGATGCGGATGTAGATGTCATTGTCATCGATACCGCTCATGGTCATTCAGCCGGCGTATTGAATTCCATCAGAAATATTAAAAAGTCTGTGGGTGACCTTCAAGTGATTGCGGGAAATGTGGCCACAGGCGAGGGAACAAAAGCACTTATTGACGCAGGGGTAGATTGTGTAAAAGTTGGGATTGGTGCCGGGGCCAGTTGTACAACTAGAATTGTCGCCGGTGTTGGCATGCCTCAATTATCCGGTATTATGAATTGTGTAGATGAAGCGCGGAAACATGATATTCCTGTTATTGCCGATGGGGGAATTCGCTACAGTGGTGATCTGTCGAAGGCGATTGCCGCCGGCGCCGAAGTCGTAATGTTAGGGTCAATGTTAGCGGGCATGGATGAAAGTCCCGGAGAGTTTATTTTATTCGAAGGTCGTCAGTATAAATCCTATCGCGGCATGGGTTCATTAGGTGCCATGCAAGAGGGGAGTGGCGATCGTTATTTTCAAGAAGGGGCCGAGGCGACCAAATTAGTACCAGAAGGTATTGAAGGGATGGTGCCCTATCGTGGTTCTGTCCGCAATTCGATTCACCAACTTATGGGCGGATTGCGATCCTCTATGGGATATTGTGGCGCTAAAGATATCGAAGATTTTTATGGTAAAGCGGTATTCATTCAAACCACTTCTGCCGGTGTTAAGGAGAGTCATCCTCACGAGGTGAAGATCATGAAAGAATCACCGAACTACCAAGTGTCTGATTCTTAATAATCGGGGAGTTATCCCCAATTAAGTTTTTATGAGTAACTCCATTCATAAAACAGATTTAACTAAAAACAAAAACCCCCAGCATTTGCAGGGGGTTTTTTGATGAATGGTATATAATCTATTAAATACTTTAGGCTGATAAAGAATTCAAGTGTCGCGTAATCTGTGATTTACGACGAGCGGCAGTATTCTTCTTCAAATGACCTTTACTGACCATTTTGTCTATATTGCTGACGGCACTTTTATAAAGGCCTTCAGCTTTTGTGGCGTCAGTGGATTCCATTACATTTTTAATGGCTGTTTTTAATTCGGACATTTTTGCCACGTTGAATTCGTGTCGTTTTTTGTCCTGACGTTCGCGCTTAATTTGTTGTGGATGTCTATCCATTTAAATCCTCAAATAATGTTTAAAATTTCGGATGCGAAGTTATTCTTTTTTTATGCACTTTGCCAAAAGAAAAAATCAGGATAAAAATTAAAGATGTTGTATTGAACTGTGACATTCATCACAAACACAAAACTTGAAAGGTCTTAATTTTAGAGTTACCATTTATTCCTATATCTATAGTATTTTCAGGAATGAATAAAGCCGACCATCTACGCAAAGTCCCTATCTTTACTGATCTTAATGAAACTGATTTGACCAAAATTGGGGAAAAAATGATTTCCCGCGTTTATGAAAAAGGGCAGATGATTCTTTTAGAAGAAAGTTCTGGGGAAACATTTTTTATTCTTACAAAAGGTGCCGTTAAGGTTACGCGTCTCAGTGATGACGGTAGAGAAGTTATCCTCGCTATATTAAGTGAAAGTGACTTTTTTGGAGAAATGTCCCTTTTAGATGGGGAAGGTCGATCAGCCAATATTGTATCCAATGATCATTCAGAAGTTTTAACTCTTTCTCGTAGTGATTTTCTCGATTGTCTTGAGACCTTTCCAAAAATTGCCATCGCTCTTTTAGAAGAATTAGCAGTGCGATTACGGAAGAGTGACCAACAAATTGAAAGTCTTTCCCTCAGTGATTCAGAACAGCGGATTGGTATTACACTCATTCGTTTAGCAGAAGAACTAGGGACAATTAAACGAGGTCATGTGACTGTCCAAAATTTACCCTATCAACAGGATCTCGCAAATATGGCAGGTACGTCACGAGAAACAGTTTCCCGCACCTTAAAATTATTTGAGGATAAAGCCTTGGTCAAGCGGGAAAATCGTGACCTTAAGATCTATAATTTTGACGATTTTCGTCAAGCATTCTCTTAAACTAAACGACATCATAAATGGATTCTGATACGCTAGATCGAATTCGATCGAACGATCACCGAACCCTTTCGAGAGTTATCAGCCAAATTGAGAATAACGGCGATATACCTGATTCGTTTTTTCACAATCTTCACATTCATGCGAATGATACTTTAAGAATAGGTATTACCGGTCCGCCTGGCGCAGGAAAAAGCACCCTTACTGATCAGTTAATTCAACAAATTTTATCCGATGGAAAAAGTGTCGGCGTAGTAGCCATTGACCCCACAAGTCCATTTACTGGTGGTGCACTTTTGGGTGACCGCGTTCGTATGAATCATTATATTTGGAATAATGATGTTTTCATCCGCAGTATGGGCTCCCATGGTGAATTGGGTGGCTTGGCTCGCAAAGCCCAGGATGTTGGTGATGTGCTTGCCGCCAGTGGCAAGGATGTAGTCATTCTCGAAACAGTTGGTGTAGGGCAAGGGGAACACGATGTAGCCAAAGCGGTGGATTTAACTGTAGTTGTGTTGGTGCCGGAATCTGGCGATGAGATTCAACTCATGAAAGCTGGACTTATCGAAATCGCCGATGTGTTTGTAGTAAACAAATCCGATCGAGATGGGGCCGGCCGGTTGGCGCAATCATTGCAAAGCATTCTCCATACCTTTACTCAAAAAGGACATTTAGAACCACCAATATTCTCAACATCTGCCGATAGAAAATCAGGTATTTCAGAATTATACATTGGGTTAAAAGATTTTATTAAAGTGATGGAAGAAAAAGGTGTAATGGTCCAAAAACAGTTGGATAGACATCGGAAACGAGTGTTCAATTTGGTTCAAGATCGATTGCTCTTGAAATTTTGGACTCAGCAAAAATTGGCAAAATTGGAGGAATCTATTCTCAATTTGGAAATATCCAATGCATCTCCCCATGAAGTGGCAAATACATTGTTGAATGGCAATGACTGAAGAACATAATTCAATGCATTTTCTTGATCATTTAGAAGAACTTCGTTGGAGATTAGTCAAATCACTTGGTTCCGTTCTTTTGGGTGCTGTCATCACATTTTTCTTCATTGACCAATTGATCGCATTTCTTATTCGCCCTACCCAGGATTTAGCTTCTCCAATGGATTTGCAGGTACTTAAAGTGCAGGGTATGTTTATGATAAAGTGGGGTATTGCTATGATTGGTGGTATTGTTTTATCTATTCCAGTCTTGACCTACCAATTATGGAAATTTATTGCGCCGGGACTATATTTAAATGAAAAAAAATACGCCGCACCTTTAATTATTTTTACCTATATCTCATTTTTGATCGGACTCATTTTTGCTTACACGGTTATCATTCCCTTTTCTTTGGATTTCTTCACATCGGTTGGAATGAGCGGTATCCAGAATAATTTTTCTATTAATTATTATTTCAACTTTATTACTTGGCTTATGATAGGCAGTGGATTCATATTTGAATTACCGGTGCTGGTATTTATTTTATCGATTATCGGATTGTTAACACCGGCATTCATGAGTCATTACCGTCGCCACGCAAGTGTAGTCATTTTAGTCTTGAGCGCATTTATTACGCCACCGGATCCTGTGAGTTTGGTTCTTATGGCCATTCCGCTTATGCTTTTATACGAATTTAGTATTGGTGTGAGTTGGTTGGTAAATCGAAAGAAACAGGGGTAATTTGCATCTGTGAAACAAGACCTTAAATCACTGAAACATATTACTGATCCGATCTTTGAGGATATAAAGCTCTTCGAACAGGAATTTCGTAACGCACTTCGTTCTGAAGTACGTTTGATCAATTTGATCGGTAAATACATCCTAAGGCATAAGGGGAAGCATATTCGCCCTGTCCTGACGATTTTGGCCTCCCGTGTTTGCGGTCAGCCAACAGTCAACAGTTATCGTGCTGCCGCAATGATTGAATTACTCCACATTGCAACACTCATTCATGATGATGTGGTGGATGAAGCTGAAAAGCGCCGAGGATTTCCTTCAATCAAAGCAGTATGGAAAAACAAAATCGCTGTCCTTATGGGTGACTTTATGCTCAGTAAAGCACTCATCAATATGGTTGGATTGAGAGATTTTTCTGCCTTGCAGTTGATCGCCGATACAGCGGAAAAACTCAGTGCCGGTGAAATTCTCCAAATAGAAAAATCTCTGACTAAATCCATGACTGAAAAAGTCTATTATGACATGATCTACCAGAAGACAGCTTCACTGATTTCTACAAGCTGTGAATTGGGCGCCATTACATCAACGGGAAAAGATAAAGATCGAAAAGCTATGGTTACTTATGGAACAAAGTTGGGAATGGCTTTTCAGGTAAAAGACGATCTTTTTGATTTATTGGGCAATGAAAAGCAAACTGGGAAAGATATCGGCGCCGATATTAAAAGAAATATGGTAACACTGCCCTTGATTCATACTTATGAAAAACTCTCGAGGACGGAAACGCGACAAGTTAAAAAGATTTTATCATTGAAAAAGAAGACAACCGCAAATTTGAATGATCTCAAAGAGATTGTCAGTTCTGCCGGTGGTTTCAACTATGCTGAACAAAAAATAGAGGAATTCAATCACCAGGCACTGGATGCCATTTCACCTTACCCGGATTCACCGTATAAGCAATCCATGGTGGACCTGATTAGTTTTAACGCACAACGCACAGGCTGATTTAATGACCACTCCTCGGACCATTCTGGTCCTGCGTTTCAGTTCAATTGGAGATATTATCCAAACCACATCTGTGGTTGGTACTCTTAAAAAATATTTCCCCGAATCACAAATTGATTTTATAACCCTTTCTAAATTTGCATCCCTATTAGAGGGACATCCCCATATAAATAAAGTCCATGCCCTAGATATAGATGCGGGTTATACAAAACTCCGCCAAACCGGTTTTGAGATGGAAATGATGGGTTATGATTTGGCCATTGATCTCCATAATTCAACACGATCTCAGATTATTCGAAGAGGATTTGTTACAACCAAGAATGTGCATATAAAAAAACCACGATGGCGGCGCTTTAAATTATTTGCATTTCGTAAAAATGATTTCGCTGCGGATTTTACCGTACGCACGTGGCTTCACGAACCGATTGCTGACTTACTGCCAGGTGATTTTTCGATAGAGAATACACAGTTATTTGTTTCGGATGTGGAAAAGAACAGTGCGCGTGAATTGCTGCGAAAATCAAAAATGGATGGAAAATATTTCGTTATTACCCCGGGAGCCGCTTGGGCGCAGAAACGCTGGAGTGGGGAGAAATATGCAAAAGTGATAGACGATTGTGTAAATAAATATAACCTACATCCTGTGCTAATTGGTGGTGTGACCGATGACATTTGTGATTTGATTAAAAATAGTGCAGATTCCACTGTGATTGATGTTCATGGTAAAACAAATTTAAGAGAATCATTGGCAATCGTGAGTCAAGCAGAGTTTGTCCTAGGCAGTGACACAGGATTCCTCCATGCAGGTGAAGCATTAGGCATACCTGCAATAACGTTGCTGGGTCCCACTTCAAGGGAAACAGGTGCCGGTGTATTCCTCGAGGAATCTCAGGTTGTCCAAAATGAAGATATTTGGTGTCGTCCCTGTTCTCAAAACGGTAGTACACCATGTTATCGCAAAAAACAATATTGTATGACAAAGATTGAACCTGAACATGTATCATCCGCTGTATCAAAGGTGTTGGCAATATGATATATTGGAAGATTATTTATAATTTAATAATATTGCCTATCCTTCTCATTTTTGGATTAGTCGGATCTATATTTAATAAAAAAATACGAGATGGAATGATTGGCAGACTGCGGTCGTACCAAGAATTAAAATCCTTTATGGAAAATGTAGGAAAAGGGAGAACAATTTACTGGTTCCATGCTGCCTCTCATGGTGAATTTGAACAGGTAAAACCGGTCTTGGTCGGGTTAAAAGAGGTTGAACCGCATGCTTTGTCTATTGTGAGTTTCTTCTCACCATCCGGGTATAATAATGTCAATGATGAGCATATTGATTGTAAAATATATTTACCGATTGATTTACCTTGGGTAGTTAAAAAATGCCTTCGACTGGTTCAACCTAAAAAATTAATCTTAGCAGCTTACGATGTTTGGCCCAATATGATTTGGGCATCCAGATCATTAGGCATTCACTCCGCTTTATTTGCCGCGCGATTTTCAGAAAATACATCCAAGCTTTCTCCTGGAATTCGAAATTTTTATCGGAATGTTTATGGCTGTTTTTCTGCAATTTATACTATTACAGATCAAGATCATGAACGGCTGCAAAATATTTTATATCCAATTGGAAAGCCCATTGTTCGTGTATTAGGAAATCCGCGATATGACCAAGTAAAAAATAAGGCAGATAAATTTACCACAGAGCGGACAGAGTCGGTGCTTTTGCGACCGAAGCGACTTTTTGCAGGGAGTATTCATAGTGAAGATGAACAAATAATCTTAGAATCTATTGTTAGCTTATTGAGAGAAATTGATGACCTTTCTTTGGTTTGGGTACCCCATGAGCCCAGCGAAAGAATTGTTTCTGATGCTGAAACTTATTTTCAATCCAAGCATTTTACCACGGCAAGATTGGGTTATAAAAATCCGGATCAAATTAAGGAACGGGTAATCATTGTAGACTCTATTGGGAAGTTGTCTCAATTATATTGGTATGGGCAAATTGCCTATATCGGCGGTGGATTCTCGACGGGTGTTCATAATGTGATGGAACCGGCCATTGCTCGATTGCCAGTATTCTTTGGTCCCCGTTATAAGAATTTTAATGAAGCAGAAGAGTTGATTGCTGATGGGGGTGGTTTCTCCATAGACACGGGCACTGATCTCTATCTTGGCATTAAACAGCTCTTTGAAGATAGAAGTGCTTTTATTAAAGCGAGTTATTCCGCCACGGATGTAATTCACAGAAATTTGGGTTCAGCTACACGGATTGTGCGAAACCTAATCCATGATTGACCCTGTTTCTTTTAATTTGAATTTTCAAAAATTTGAAAATTCAAATCATTTTTCCTTTTCTCCCGGACTCCATGTGCTTTACGGTGAAAGCGGTTGTGGGAAATCTCAATTTATACGATTGTTGGCGGGGTATGAAACAAACTCGGAATCCAATTTTTCATTTAGTGATATTTCAATTCCTAAAACAATTCAGATCGTTTTTCAAAACCCTGAAAACCAAATTTTGGCCCATACTCTTGAATCTGAATTAGCATTTGGGCCTGAATGTTTATCTTTAATTCCCAATGATCTTCAGAATAAACTTGCAAATTTAAAATCTGAACTTCCTTTTGTAGATAATTGGGATCGTCATCCTTCATCTTTAAGTGGGGGCGAAATGGAAATGCTAAACCTTGTAACGGCGTTTAGCACCAACCCATTGTTAGTGCTGATTGATGATGGTTTATCCTTTTTGAATCAAGAATCAAAAGTAGAATGGGTAACGTGGATTCGTAACCAAATTCAAGATAAGAAAATAATTCTCTGGTTTACATCTGATCCAGAAGATTTAAGGCTCGGTGATTCAAAATGGATATTAAGTTTATCTGAGTTAAAAGAAACAGATAATAAACAAAGCTTTGTAGATTATAACTACCATCATCCCCAAGGGAAACTTGCGCTTTCTATTAAGAATCTTAATTTCAGTTATGAAAATAATCCGCAATCGGTGATTGACAATTGGTCATGTGAAATAAGTCACGCCCGGTCTATCGGTTTAATCGGAAAAAATGGTAAAGGAAAAACAACTTTATCGAATTTAATGACAGGGCTCATTCAACCGAATAGCGGTCGAATCGAAATGATTTTGAATGGACAAATTCCCAAAGTTGCCGCGTTAGATCAATTTCCAGAACGCATGTTGGGTCCCGATTCATTAGGTTCACTTTTATCTGAATTGGTGGCAAATAAGAAAATGAATTCTCATTTGGTTAATAAATGCATCAATAGACTCAATTCTTACCAGATCAATTGGGATATAGTTAAAGAACAATCGGCTTTAGATATTCCATGGTCCACATTACGGATGGCATTGATCATTATTCTGGCCCATTGTGATTATGACGTTCTTATTTTAGATGAACCAACCTTTGGACTCGGCTGGGAACAGAAGTTAATTTTAAGTCGTTTTTTTCAAGAGATTATGACTAACAAATATTTGATTCTCATTTCTCACGATAAACAATTCGTGTCGGCCCATTGTGACTTTATCTATAATTTAGATTCACAATCGGTAAAACAAAATCAAAACGTAACCTATGCCATCAAAGACTAGAATAACTGACCCCACTCGAATTTTAACCTTGGCTAATATAATTAGTCTTGGCCGTGCTTTGTTGGCAGTTCCCATCGTTTATACCATGCGGGATCCGGACTTAGGGACAATTACATTTATACTAATTGTTTTGGCTGTACTCTCGGATACTTTGGATGGGTGGGTGGCTCGCAAAGCGCATGAAGTGACTCATTTCGGCAAATGGATTGACCCTATAGCCGACTTTGCTTGTATTCTCACGGTGGTGTCTTATTTAACACTGGTAGGTCGATTCCCGGGATGGTTTTTCATTTTTTACCTAGCGCGATATGTTTTTATCGCAATCTCTGCAATCTATTTTTTGAACCATAATCATTTCATTCTCAGCGCAAATTGGTGGGGGAAATGGGCCGCTGGTATAACGGCACTTGCTTTAATGGTTCATATTTGGCCTTGGGAGGCATTCCCTTGGATGCAGGAGGTTACCATATATATCGCTACATTTTTATTATCCGTAAGCTGGATTGTTTATATCAAAACATTTTATTTGAAATTTAAAGAGATTAGATAA
>JABGTK010000051.1 GCA_018647265.1 Candidatus Neomarinimicrobiota bacterium
ATGGATGAAACTACCCATTTTTGTGTGGGCACAGTTTATCACTGCCTTCCTATTACTTTTGGCATTTCCGCCATTAGAAGCAGCCGGTGTATTACAATTGATGGATCGCCTTGCTGGGACAAGTTTCTTTATGCCCAGCGGGTTGGTCGTATCCGGAGTAGTGCAGAACTATACTGGTGGTGGGAGTCCATTATTATGGCAGCATCTCTTCTGGTTTCTTGCCCATCCGGAAGTATATGTATTGATCTTACCTGCATTTGGTATCATTACGGAAGTGATTGCCAATAATACACGGAAACCGATTTGGGGTTACAAAGCAATGGTTTATGCTATGATTTTCCTCGGTTTTATGTCTTTTATTGTTTGGGCGCACCACATGTATATCACGGGGATGGGAACGTCAATCGGTGCCTTTTTTCAGACCACAACCATGATTATTTCAATACCGTCCGTGGTCATCCTTACCACATTATTTTTGTCCCTGTGGGGTGGTTCAATTCGGTTTAATACACCCATGTTATTCGCTCTTGGTTTTATTCCCATGTTCGGAATTGGAGGGTTGACGGGGTTGCCATTGGGATTAGCTGCATCTGATATTCATCTTCATGACACTTATTATGTCATTGGCCATTTTCATTATGTTGTTGCACCGGGAACGATTTTTGCCTTGTTTGCAGGAATTTATTATTGGTTTCCGAAAATAACGGGAAAACGGACCAATGAAACGTTGGGGAAACTACATTTTTTCTTTTCATTCATTTTTATGAATGGCGTTTTCATGCCCATGTTTGTCCAGGGATTAGCAGGCGTATCCCGACGTCTCTGGGACGGCGGTGAAATTTATGCCCATGCAGCCGATGTCCTTTATTTGAATGAAGTTATGTCTATTTCCGCATGGCTTCTCGGCCTGGCTCAAATCTTTTTCATTGTGAATATGATTATCAGTTTACGCGGTAAGAAAACCGGTGAAACGAATCCCTGGGGTGCCACAACGATCGATTGGACAGACACCACATCTCCGCCTTTGGGCCATGGAAATTTTGAAACGGTACCAACTGTTTACCGCGGTCCTTACGAATACAGTGTACCCGGCGCTGATAAAGATTTTACACCTCAAAGTGAGAAGGGTTAAGATTTATGGATATCCCATATACCGTTAAAGACAGACCGGATACCGGTCTTTACAACGGAAAGTTAGGCATTTGGTTATTTTTGGCATCAGAAGTCATGCTGTTTGGCGGATTGTTTTCTGCCTATGTTTTTTTGCGGACAGGTGCCGAATCCTGGCCAACGGGTGCTGATATTCTGAATGTGCCATTGGCCACACTCAATACCTTGTTTCTTATTACTTCATCAGTGACCATGGTGATGAGTTGGGCCTCACTCAAGTTAAAAGAATTTGATAAATTCAAACTCTATGCGGGTTTAACCCTACTCTTGGCTGCATCATTTTTAGTGGTTAAATATTTTGAATATACAGCCAAGTTTCATCATGGATTATTCCCATCCACTAATAATTTTCTTGGCATTTATTTTACATTAACCGGCCTTCATGTCCTCCATATTATTGGTGGTATGATTGTTATTTTCTTTTTCTGGATGCCAGGCGCTAAAATGTGGGAAAGTGATCCTGATCGTTTTACCAATCGGATTGAAATTGTCGGATTGTATTGGCATTTTGTAGATTTAGTATGGATTTTCTTATTTCCGGTACTTTACTTATTATGAGGAATTATCATGGCTGATTTAACGCCTGAAGAAATTAGGCATCACGTCAAAACATATGTAATTGTCTTTGTTGCATTGGCTTTTTTCACCGTCGTGACCGTTGCTATTTCTTACCTGGATTTAGGTGTGGGCGCATCAGTGGTTTTAGCCTTGGGGGTTGCCAGTGTTAAGGGTGCTTTAGTGGCAAGTTATTTTATGCATTTGATTGATGAAAAAATTACCATTTATTGGACGCTTTTAATTACGGCAGCAATGTTTTTAATCCTCATGTTATTACCCTTGGGCAACATGCTAGCGCAGACAAAGATATAAAATGTCAATAAAGACTTTTCACATCATTTTCATCATTCTCTCCATTGCCATTACAATTTGGTTTGGTTTATGGGAATGGGATCGGTCCATTTTATTAGCGATCGTTTCTTTTTTAGCGGGATCAGGACTTGTGATTTATGGTATTCAAGTGTTAAAAAAATTCAAAACGATTTCCTGATGAAAAAAGGGATCATTATTACATTGGTTTTAGGGTTGGCACTTCTACCCGAAGTGAGCTATGCCTGTGCTACCTGCTTTGGGAACCCGAATGCAGCCGCCTCTCAGGGAATAAATAAAGCCATTATTGCAATGCTTGGCATTACGGGGACAGTCCTAGGCGGATTCGGATCGTCTATTTACGTACTGAATCGCCGTGCCAAAGAATATGCAATATCACTCAAAAGA
>JABGTK010000052.1 GCA_018647265.1 Candidatus Neomarinimicrobiota bacterium
ACATGCCTTCATTTTCGATTGCAAATTCTCCAGTCCATCGATCAGAATAATTCCAGAAATAAACACCGCCCAGTATAATGGCGCCTTGAAGACCAATTGCAAAGTAATGGGCCTTCGGATCGGGATTATATTTAATTTGGTGATTCGTTTGAGAAGGTAATTCTGAAACCAATTGGGCCTGTAAAAATACAGCCCAAAAAATAACTGAAAGTAATATTATTTTCTTTAAATCCATTTAAAACCTGAATAGAATTTATCATATTTAACGCAATAAATAAATTATTAGCTGATTCTCATTCTTCCATTAATCGCGTGACTAATTGGGGAACACCTTCCCCTGCCTTCTCTTGAATTATATTAAAATCATGGATATTTGCACCTTCCAGCCCTTTTGGGTCAATATAGTATTTTTCCGCGAACGACGGTGCATAGTTCACCAACCCAGCCGCAGGATATACCGCCAGAGAGGTCCCGATGACAATTACAATATTCGTCATTTCTACAATGGGGACCGCTTTATCAATCATGGGGACGGGTTCTCCAAACCACACAATAAAAGGTCGCAACTGTGATCCCTTTTCGCAAGTATCTCCCATTTTCATTTTCCAATGGTCCAAATCATAAACCAAGTTTGGATCAACAGAACTTCTAGCCTTATTCACTTCGCCATGCAAATGCATTACATGGGTTGAGCCGGCTCTTTCATGGAGATTGTCAATATTTTGGGTAATAATATTTACACTGTATTTTTGCTCAAGTATTGCCAATGCTAAATGCGCTTTATTTGGTTTACACTCAAGAACTTGTTTTCTTCGATCATTGTAAAAATTGAGGACTAGTTCTGGATCCCGGACCCAAGCTTCTGGCGTAGCCACATCATATACATTATGGTTCTCCCATAACCCATCGCTATCACGGAATGTTTTGAGTCCGCTTTCAGCGCTCATCCCGGCTCCAGTTAATACAACAATCTTTTTCATCTTATGAAAATAAAAAGCCCCCCACAAATTGTGGAGGGCTTTTTATTTTATTCGCTATTATAAACTTGGCTTAAAATGCCCAGCCTATATCTATACCAACCGTTGGTACTCCACCAGCATCACCAAACATTATGTAATAGCCGTTTAGTCCGAAAACTAAACCACCCGTATCTTTTTGGTATCGATATCCGAATGAAGTATAAAATGCGGTAAGACCCTCAGATAGATTCAGGCCTAACAACTCAACATCTGCTTCAACCTTTATCAAATCTATGCCTCCCCCAATCACGAGATTATGGTTGCCACCCATAAAGTAATTAACCCCAATTGGAATGGCTGTTACCTTATACTCTTCAACCAAACTAAGTTCGTCAGCACCCTCTACTGTAAGGCCACCATATCCAACTCTCACAGACAACTTTTCACTAATCATTCGTTCATAGTTCATGGACCCAAGTAATCCGGGTCCCAGAAGTTCTCCGTACACAGCATTCTGACTATATCCTATAGATACGAAGGTTACAAATTGAAAGGTTAAACCGGCGTTATTATTTACCAAAATTTTAATTATATTTGATGCAGAGAATGAGAAAATAATTATGGCTTGGATCAAAACAATTAATGAAGAAAACGCAGATGGCTCCCTAAAAGATCAATATGCAGAATTGATAGAACCTTGGGGTGGTGTGGATAATATCCTCAAAATTCACAGCCTAAACCCCGAATCGTTGGCAGCCCATGTGCAACTTTACAAAACAGTAATGTACGGCAAATCACCCCTTCGCAGAACAGATCGTGAAATGATCGCCGTGGTAGTTTCCACCATCAACCAGTGCCATTACTGAATTGCCCATCATGGGGAAGGTCTCCTCAAACTCACAAAAAATGAAACACTGGTGAATCAACTAAAGTCCGACTATAACCTGGCGGATATTTCACAGGCTCAAAAAGCCATGTTGGATTATGCAGCAAAACTTACTGAACGTCCTGGGGATATGATAGCCAGTGATATAGATCGACTCCGTGAGGCCGGATTTAAAGATAGAGCCATTTTAGATATCAACCAAATCGTTGCCTATTTTGCTTATGTAAACCGTGTGGCTGACGGTCTCGGCGTAAATCTAGAAGATTTCTGGGGAAAAAAATAAACTATGCCTGATCAGCCAAAACTCAACCGCGTCCTGTCTCTCATGGATGCCACCATGATTAATGCCGGTGGCATTATCGGTTCCGGTATTTTTATGGTGCCGGCGACGGTGGCCCTTTATACAGCTTCCTCTTCTCTTTTCTTTATGGTCTGGATTTTGGGTGGAATAGTGAGCCTATTCGGAGCCTTGTCGGTGGCAGAACTGGCGGCCGCCATGCCCAAAGCTGGCGGTCAATATGTCTATTTAAGTAAAGCGTATGGCCCAGTTTGGGGGTACCTCTATGGCTGGACGGCCGCGGCTGTGATTAATACAGCATCTATGGCAGCGGTGGGTGTTGCGGGAGCAGAATACCTTCGATTCTTTTTCCCTTTAACTAATCTAGAAGTAAAAGGCATTGCCATTATAACTATCGTTCTTCTCACAATTATGAATATAATTGATGTGAAGTCTAGCGCAAGATTTCAAAACACATTAACGATCGGAAAAGTAAGCGCAATCATTGGCATTATCGTATTGGGCTTTACATTGGATGGGGGATCCGCCCAAAATTTTTCACCTCTATTTTCTGATAAGTCTGCTTTTTCTTTGATTGGTCCATTAGGATTGGCAATGGTCGCCGTTCTTTGGACTTTTGATGGATGGATATTTGTTACCTATGTGGCAGGGGAAGTGAAAGAACCGCAACGAAACATCCCTCTTTCCCTTATTTTCTGTATGGTTATTGTGGTATCCGTATATCTGGCAATCAACGCTGTTTTGGTTTATGTCCTTGGATTTGATCAAATGATCGTTTCGGGCTCAGTCGTTTCTGATGCAGCATCCGTTTTTCTCGGAGGCAATGGTGCCACAATCGTTACACTAATCATTGTGATTTCTCTTTTTGGGGGCAACAATGTAAATGTCTTAACAAGTGCCAGAATTATTTATGCCATGGCAAAGGATAATCGCTTTTTTAAATCGACCGGTCAAATTCACCCAAAATTTAAAACGCCATCCAATGCATTAATCATACAATGTATCTGGGCCATTATCCTCACGTTTAGCGGCACCTTTAACCAACTCATCACATATATCATTTTTGCTTCATGGATTTTCTACGGCATGTCTGCCGGCGCTGTAATTATTCTCCGTAAGAAAATGCCGGATATGGAACGCCCATACAAAACACCATTCTATCCATGGATTCCAATTGTCTTTGTTTTATTCGCAATCATTCTTACCGTGAATACTATCATGGAAGCGCCACGAGATGCGGCCATCGGCACCATTCTTATATTGGCGGGACTTCCACTATATTATTACTGGAAAAAGAATGACTAATATAAAACACCGAATCGACTCGGTTGTAGATGCTGCTCAGGATGAGATTGTTTCATTTCTCCAAACTTTGGTTCAGTCTCCCAGTTTAGCAAACAATGAAGGGGCAGTTCAGGAACTAGTTAGCGAAAAGCTAAAATCACTTCATTTAGATGTAGAGAAATTTCCAGTTCATTTTGATGAATTAAAGAATCATCCTGCATTTTGCGATGATGGTTTTTCTCCAGATTCTCGAGTAAATATTGTGGGCGAATGGAATCTTAATGGTGGTGGCCGCTCACTCATTTTAAACGGCCATGTGGATGTGGTACCTACGGGCTCGGAAGAACTTTGGGATGAATCGCCTTGGTCTGGTTCTGTGAAAAATAATCGAATCTATGGCCGTGGCTCCTGCGATATGAAATCAGGATTGGCTGCAGGAATTTTCGCAATCCAGATTCTTCAAAATATTGGTTTTAAACCCAATGGGAATGTGATGGTGCAATCAGTTGTTGGTGAAGAATCCGGTGGTTGTGGTACCTTGACTAATATTATAAAAGGATACACGGCTGATGCGGCTGTGATTCTGGAACCCACATCATTGAAAGTTTGTCCTATTCAATCCGGCGCTCTTACCTTTCGTTTAACGATTCCGGGCAGAGCGACCCACGCAGCCATGCGATGGGATGGTGTTAGTGCCATTGAAAAATTCAATTTAATTCATCAATCGATTTTAAAATTTGAAAAAGAACGCCACCAATCATTCAATATTAAATATTATGAATCGAAAGATAAGGTGGCGCCCATAAACATCGGCACAATTAAAGGTGGAGAATGGCATTCTACTGTCTCGGAATCTGTTATTGCTGAAGGACGATTTGGCGTCTTTCCCGGTGAATCTGCACAAGAGGCTCGAGAAACATTCGAAAATTATATCCACCAATTCTCTAAAACGGATGAATGGCTGAATGAAAATCCACCAATAGTAGAATGGTTTGAAGGTCAATTTGAATCTGGCCAAACCGATATCAAAGATCCAATCATTCAAGTCCTTTCAGACTCTTTTCTTCATTCAACTGGAGAGCCGCCAACTCTAGAAGGTGTCACCTATGGTTCTGACTTGCGACTCTTCACAAATCATGCCCATATTCCCGCCGTTCTTTTTGGCCCTGGTGATGTTCGTCTTGCTCATGCGGCTAATGAATATGTGAAAATTGAAGAAGTACTATTGACCGTTAAAATAATTGCAAACCTGATTGTAGATTGGTGCGGAGAAACTATTGAATAAAAATTTCGGTTGCCAGAATATGGTAAGCCCAATTAAACGCGTTTTGATGAAGCATCCAAAAGATGCCTATCAAAATCAAAACAAAGTAAACGA
>JABGTK010000053.1 GCA_018647265.1 Candidatus Neomarinimicrobiota bacterium
ACTTCTTTTTTTCCGCCATCTGTTTCTTGAGTACCCACTTGTGTGAATCCGTATTTTTCGTGGAATAAAATTGATCCTTGATTCATTGGACGGATATTGACTTCACAGGTGATTCGCGGCGCTTTGCTTTTTGAAAAATTAGACAGGTCATCATAAAGCGCTCGACCTAATCCTTGGCTGTGAAATTCAGGTGCAATGACTATTCTGTCCACATATATGAATGAATTATATTTATTCTCAAACCATTTATAATTTATGCTATGATAATCCTTTCCGGTGGTGAGTGCTATGAGAAATCCAGCAATTCCACCTTCGACTGAAATGATTTTAAAGTAATCAGCAATATTCAAGAAATGCGCCATTTCATCAATTGCAACACTACTGACTGCTGGTAGGGCAGCTTGATTTAGTGCCAGTATTTTTGATAGATCATCTGAAGTGGTGGGTAAAATAGAAAAATTCATAGGTAAAATTAAGTCAAAGTATATCATCTTTCTTTATTGATTAGGATAGAAAGTGAAGCTAATTTCCCAAGCTTTTATTGAGCCGAAAATATATGTTTAATCAGCTGGCAGACCGGTTCGACACGATTTTCCGAAATCTTAGAGGTTTGGGGAAAATCACCGATTCTAACATTCAGCAGACGTCACGAGAAATTCGCCGCATCCTTTTGGAGGCAGATGTGAACTTCAAGGTGACCAAAGCTTTTGTGGGTCGGGTGAAAGATCGTGCCGAAGGGACAAAAGTCCTAAAATCGGTTAAACCGGGAGAACAGTTCATCAAGATCATTCACGATGAACTTGTGAATCTTCTGGGGAAAGATGTCAAGCCACTTGAACTCGGTTCTAAAAAACCAGCTGTTATACTCATGACAGGGTTGCAGGGGTCGGGTAAAACCACAACCTGTGGAAAGCTAGGAGCCAATTTGAAAAAGCAGGGCAAAACTGTCTTGTTAGCGGCGGCGGATGTATATCGCCCTGCGGCCATAGAACAATTGATTCAGGTGGGTAAAACAGTAGACATTCCGGTTTATGAGCAAGGAACCGGTGACCCGGTAGTTATTTGTCAAAGTGCAGTGGATGAAGCAAAAGCATCTAAAATTGATGTGGTTATTTTGGATACGGCAGGCCGCCTCCATGTGGATGGTGAAATGATGACCGAAATTCAAGAGATTTCTGAAGCGGTAAATCCAGATGAAATTCTTTTTATCGTGGATGGTATGACAGGGCAGGATGCAGTGAATTCAGCGGAATCCTTTTCAGCCGCGTTAAAATTGACCGGGATAATCCTAACTAAGTTGGATGGGGATGCCCGCGGCGGTGCCGCAGTGAGTATCACAGAGGTAACCGGTGTACCAATAAAATATATTGGTGTATCTGAAAAACCGGATGGTCTTGAGCTTTTTGACCCCAAAAGGATTGTTGATCGAATTCTAGGCTTTGGTGATGTGGTTACATTGGTGGAAAAAGCCCAGGAAGTTGTGTCAGAGGATGAAGCGATACAGCTTCAGAAAAAACTTAAAAATGCCACTTTTGATCTTGAAGATTTTAAAGATCAGCTTAAGCAACTAAAGAAGATGGGCCCTTTAGACCAAATAATGGGAATGATGCCCGGAGTGAATCAGAAGATGATGAAAGGTCTAGATCTAGATGACAGACAATTGTCTTGGACGGAAGCAATAATTAGTTCAATGACACCGTCTGAACGAAAAAATCCAACAATAATTGATGGATCGCGGCGATCTCGAATTGCTAAAGGATCCGGAAGGACAATTCAGGAAGTAAATCAGCTTTTAAAACAATTTACTCAAATGAAAAAAATGATGAAAAAGATGGGTAGTATGAAACTGCCAAAAAATTTAAAACATCAAATGATGGGAATAAACTAAGGAGAACTATAAGTTGGCTACGAAAATTAGATTAAAACGAATTGGACGGAGAAACAGACCTTTTTACCGTGTCGTGGTAATGGATTCACGTAACCGTCGTGATGGTGCAGCTATTGAAGAATTGGGTTGGTTTAATCCAATCGAATCTGACAAACCCTACGAACTTAAAGAAGATCGTTTCATGGACTGGCTTAAACTTGGTGCACAACCATCCGAAGCGGCTCATGGATTAATGAAGCGCAGTGGATTGGCGCACCGTTGGCATTTAACCCAACAAGGGTTGGATGAAAAAGCTATTGAAAAAGAAATGAAAAAGTGGGCACTTACCCGTGAAGAAACGCTGAAAAAGCGTGGCGAAAAAGTGAATAAAAAAAGCAAAGATGCTGAAGAAAAACTAAAAGCAGAAGCAGAGGCGACTGCCGCAGCTGAAGCAGAAGTTGAAGCAGCTGAAGCGACTCCAGATGAAGCGCCCGTCGAAGAATCCGCAACAGAAGAAGCACCTGCAACTGAAGCGTCTTCCGAAGACTCCACAACAGAAGAAGTTGTAGTAGAAGAGTCAGCTGAGGAAGCACCCGTAGTGGAAGAAGCTTCGAAAGAAACTGAAACAGCGGCCGAACCGGAGGCTGCTCCAGAAGAAGTGGCTGAAGAAACAGCAACGGAAGAAGTTGTTGAAGAAACCCCCGCAGAAGAGGCAACTGAGGAAGTACCTGTAGTGGAAGAAACATCGGAAGAACCTGAAACAGCGGCCGAACCGGAAGCTGCTCCAGAAGCAGTTGTTGAAGAAACACCAGCAGAAGAGGTTGTTAAAGAATCAGTAGAAGAAGCACCTTCTAAAGATACTTCAGAAGAAGTGCCTGTTGAGGAAGAATCAGAAGAACCAAAAGAAGAAGAGAAGTCAGAGGAAAAGTAATATCCTTTGATTAAAAGGGGAGCGGTTATGAAAGTATTCATTGAAACAATTATAAAGAAATTGGTTGATAAACCGGATGAAGTTGATGTCCAGGCTATTGATACAGATGAATTCATTGTCTATGAACTAACAGTCGGTGATGGTGACTACGGTAAAGTAATTGGGAAAAAAGGACGGAATATTTCTGCGATTCGCACAATATTATTTGCCATCAATGCCAAAGAAGGCGGAAAACGCGCCCGATTGGAAATAATTGAAACGAATGAAGAATAAACTTTTTGCCATAGCAAAAATCACACGGGCCGCTGGTCTGATTGGTGAAGTGGGTGTTCGTCCTCTTGTGCGTCATTTTGACGACTACGTTACGGATAAAGCGCTCTTCATCGGTTTTGATGAAAATTTAGCCCGGGATGTGAAGTTGGAAAAAGTCACTGGTGTGGAAAAGAGGCGACGTTTTCTTTTCGATGGTATGAAAACGCGTGACGAAGCAGAATCCATGATTGGTCAACTGTTATTCGCATCCGTAACAGATTCAGATCCCATCAATTTAATTTCGGCTGATTTGTTAGGGGCTACAGTTGTGGCTGACAATGGAGAAATTATTGGTGAACTCATCGACATGATTAGTTTACCAGGCAACGATGTTTATGTGATTTCACGGGGTGAAAAAGAAGTATTGATTCCGGTCGTACCGGAAATTGTCCGTGCGGTGGATGTGCAGATGGGTTTAGTAACCATCACCCCCATGGACGGCTTATTGGATTGAAACACCAGATTGCCATAATTACACCGGTTCCCGAAATGGTGGAAGCTGTGGTTCAGCATTCAATGCTCAGACAGGCGGTCAAGAGAGAAAAGGTGGATTTCCATCTGGTGAACTTGCGAGAATTTGGTGAAGGTAATTATCGTCAAATTGATGATAAACCATTCGGCGGTGGTGCCGGAATGGTAATGATGGCAGGACCTTTGTTTAAGGCCATTGAAAATGCGATAGAAAAAATTGGTGGACTTGATGATCTTCGGATTATTTATCCATCACCCCAGGGTGAAACCTGGTCACATAAATTAGCTGTTGAAAACAGCAGTGTGAAAAAGCTTATTGTCATTTGTGGTCATTACAAAGGTATAGATGAGCGGGTTATTGAAAAGTATGTGACTCATAAATATTCCATCGGTGATTTTGTGGTCACCAGTGGAGAAATTCCTGGTATGATATTGGTGGATAGTATCGTCAGGCTCATCCCAGGGGTACTGAATAAAATTGATTCAGCCATGAGTGACACCTTTGCAGCGGATCTGTTGGATGCGCCTCATTATACCCAGCCGCGGGAAATAAACGGCATGGCGGTTCCGGAAGTATTATTTTCGGGACACCATAAAAAAATTGAAGACTGGCGGAAAGAGCGTCAAGAAGAAAGGACGAAAGAAAATCGTCCCGATATTTGGAAGAATTATTTAGAATTAAACGAATCGGAGTAAAACGATGAATAATATAAAACCGGTTGTAGAAGGCCAATTGAAAACAGATTTGCCGGACTTTGGTCCTGGTGATACAGTTATTGTAGACGTTCGCGTTGTCGAAGGTGGAAAAGAACGTGTTCAGAAATTCCAAGGTGTTGTCCTTGGGCGTAAAGGTAGTGATATTTCCGCATCATTCACTGTTCGGAAAATTTCCGGCGGTATTGGTGTTGAAAGAATTTTCCCTGTCCATTCACCCATGGTAGCTAATATCGAAGTGATACGCCGTGGTAAAGTTCGTCGCGCTAAGTTGAATTACCTGCGCAAATTGACTGGCTCTAAAGCAACCCGTATTACCGAAAAACGCTAATTCAGTTTTTACCTTAAATTAAACCCCGCATTTTGTGGGGTTTTTTGTTATGACCAGATTTGAAAGAATCATCCTAAGTATTACCGGCGGAAGCCACCTGTCGGTCCATGCGCTTATGCTGGCATTGCCCAGTTTGATTCCAGTTATTCGGAATGAATTTGATGTGGGTCTAAGTGCGTTAGGATTCGTGGTTTCCATTAGTGGTTTCATGTTTGGGCTGGGTGCCATTCCAGCAGGGTGGGCCGAAAAGCGTTTCGGTGGCCGACAGCTTTTACTGATTTACCAAGTGGGATCATCCATTTCGGCACTTTTGGTGGCTCTTTCTGGCTCATTCCAAATGATGGTGGTGGGCCTCGGATTCATGGGATTTTTCTGCAGTATTTACCATCCAGCCGGACTTACACTCATTTCTCACCGTGTGAAATCTCTCACAAGAGGCATGGCAATCCATGGCATACTCGGTTCTACGGGATCGGCTCTCGGCCCCATATTGGCCACCACTGCTGCTGCCATTATTTCCTGGCGATCGGCCTATGCATTCCTTGGCATTTTCAATGGACTCCTCGCCATCAGTACATTTATTGCCATTCCCTATCGGAAGCGATCGGCCATTCCTGAATCAGAATTTGAAAATCACGAGGTGCATACCAATAAACCGGCCCTCATTTTATACTTTCTCACCAATGCATTCTTGGGAATGGCTTATTATGGATTTACCACTTTTATGCCCGTCCATTTTGCTGAAAATACGTCATCAATTTTGCCGAACCTCACAGCCAATATGAAAGCGGGATTATTTCCTACCATGGTTTTTATCGCTGGGATTGGTGGTCAATTGGTAGGTGCTCGCATTGGAGAACGTTTCCATAAACCGACCGCACTTATCTTTATTATTGCTGCAAATATTCCCGTTTTACTCATGATGGGTTTTACCTCGGACTTATTTTTAATTATTTCCGGTATTATGCTTGGCATTGCTTATTTCAGCAATCAGCCTATAGGCAATACGCTTATTGCGGAATTCACCCATAGCCAGAACAGGGGATTGGGCTACGGCATCAGTTTTTTTCTTAGTTTTGGGATTGGTTCATTAGCTGCCGGATTCAGTGGTGTTATTGCAGAAAACATGGGTGTAGCCGCCGTATTCCCAGCCATGGGGATATTGCTCATTCCCAGTGTGGTGTTTGCATTCTTTATGAGAAGGGCAGCGGGAAGCGCTTGATTCAGGTACCGAATTAATCTATCTTTCCTATCTCTATGACCCAAAACCAACTTAAAGAACTCCCTTCCGTATCGGAAGTATTGCTTGAATGTGATTCAACTAAGTCACTAAATAGTAAATATATAGCCTATATAATAAAATCAAAATTAGAATCCTATCGTAGCGCTGCCAAAAAAGGGTCCTTGAAACTGAAACGGGCCCAAATCACCAAAAATATTTTATCCGAAATCGAACGTTTATCGACTCCATC
Source organism: Candidatus Neomarinimicrobiota bacterium (assembly GCA_018647265.1). Taxonomy (NCBI): domain Bacteria; kingdom Pseudomonadati; phylum Fidelibacterota; species Fidelibacterota bacterium. The sequence goes on from JABGTK010000053.1 coordinate 6,099, forward strand.
CATGAGGTCTGTGATTAACGGCACGGGGATTGTGCTCCACACCGGTCTCGGGCGTGCACCCATGAAAGAGTCCACCGCAAAACAGATTGTCAAACGAGTCGCCGGTTATACCAATTTAGAATTTGATTTACTTTCGGGCCACCGGGGCCAACGCCAGGATCATGTGAATGGATTACTTTCCGCCCTTACAGGGGCCCAATCGGCAATGGCAGTGAATAACAATGCGGCAGCGGTACTATTGGCACTCAATGAATTGGGCGAAGGAAAAGAAGTGATAGTTTCTCGTGGACAGCAAGTGGAAATTGGTGGTTCATTTCGTATTCCTGATGTGATTAAAAAAAGTGGATGCATCCTCAAAGAAGTGGGCTCCACCAACCGTACCCATTTAAAAGATTATGAAAAAGCCATTACCAAAAATACAGGTATGATTCTTTGGGTCCATACGAGCAATTATGTGGTGCGGGGATTCATAAAGGAAGTGGCATTATCAGATTTGGTTCAATTGGGCAAAAAGAAGCGGATTCCTGTTGTAGCAGATTTAGGCAGTGGCGCATTGGTTGATCTGTCTGAAAAAGGCATCCCCAAAGATATGCTCGTCCAGGATGTGGTGAAGTCCGGTGTGGGACTCGTAACATTCTCCGGAGATAAATTGTTGGGCGGCCCCCAAGCGGGACTCATCGTCGGCAAGAAATCGTTGGTAAGTAAACTCAAGAAAAATCCAATTGCCCGTGCCGTCCGTTGTGATAAGTGGAGTTTGGCATTTTTAGAAGAATCATTACGGTCATTTGGGGATGAAGGTCCATCGAAAGATAATTTGACTATTTCACTCATGACTGCTTCTCGAACATCGCTGACCAAACGAGGCGAAACAATTCTATCCCATTTACCAAAGAAGGCCGTGGATAAACTGGGCCTTTCATTGGTTGAATCAGAAGTAGAAGCGGGCAGTGGTTCATTGCCGGAAGAAAAATTGCAAAGTATGGCATTTCGATTTAAAACAAAGGTGATATCTCCATCAAAATTGGCAACCCAACTCAGGACTGGGGAAACGCCAGTTGTGGGTTATATTCATGGGAATACTTTTTACATTGATTTGAAAGCAGTCATTCCGGGACAGGAAAAAGATTTGGCAGGGGCCATTAGTGCAATTTAAAACAAAAGAGAACAATGCAGATCGTCATCGGTACAGCCGGTCATATTGACCACGGAAAGACGGCCTTGGTCAAGGCACTCACCGGTACGGATACGGATCGCCTCGCTGAAGAAAAAGCACGGGGAATGACCATCGATCTGGGGTTCGCTTACCTGGATCAATCCATTACTATTATTGATGTTCCTGGCCACGAAAAATTCATTCGTAACATGGTGGCAGGTGTATCCACTATCCACATTGCCCTTTTGGTCATTGCCGCTGATGATGGCATTATGCCACAGACCAAAGAACATCTACATATCCTCAAACTCCTTGGTGTTAATAACGGTATTATCGCCCTCACTAAAACAGATTTAATTGACGATGACGATTGGATTGATCTTGTTGAATTGGAAATTCGTGATCTTGTGACTGATACTTTTCTCATGGATGCGCCCATTATTCGTACATCCACCGAATCGGGAGAGGGGATTGACACTTTAAAAAACACAATAATTGATCAATCCAAACTTACGGGAACAGGATTGGATCGTGGTTTTTTTCATTTACCAGTAGATCGCGTATTTTCTAAAACGGGATTTGGTTCTGTTGTAACGGGAACCGTTCTTTCTGGGAAAGTAAAAACAGCATCTGATTTGGATATAATTCCCGGGAATCAAAAAGCAAAAATCCGGGGCATGCAAACGCATGGTGCAGAAACAGTTTCAGTAAAAATGGGCGATAGAGCTGCCATCAATTTAGCTGGCACTGAGTTGGATGACCTATTTCGCGGCGCAGTGATTGCCGAACCAAATTGGGTAAAATCAACCGAAAAACTCGTTGCCCACGTGACCATGATTCCTGATATCAAATGGAAATTGAAAAACCGGCAGCGTGTCCATCTCCATATCGGTACAACTGAGGTGATTGCCAAAGCAGTTTTACCAAGACCATTGGAAGGTGGTCAATCGGGGAATGTGATGTTTCTTCTTGAAAAGCCTGTGGCAGCACTTATGGATGAGCGATTTATCATTCGTAGTTATTCTCCTATGGAAACGATTGGGGGTTGTGTGGTTCTTGATCCAAATCCACAGACAACCCGAAAAGGATTGCGGAAGTGGACATCAATACTCGATTTGAACCCATCGGAGCGATTCAATCAATTTGTCTCTGAATCATGGAAATCGCCAAAATCTCTGGGTAATTGGTCCCGACATTTTCACACCAATGAAACACAAGTGAAAGCGTGGTATAACGAGACAGGAATCCGAAATGAAAAAGGACTTTTATTCACAATAGAATCATTAGAAAAGTCTGTGGAATTAATCAAAAAAATATTGATCCAGTTTCATGAGAAAAATCCCTATAAAAAATCTTTATCTAAAGATCGATTAAAAGAGGAAACAAAATTTAGTGGCAACTGGCTATCATTTTTGTTAGCATCCATGGAAACTGAATTAATCTATGCTGAAGGTGGTTATGCCCTTAAAAGTCATTCTGTAGTATTGTCCGATGAAGATGAGTCGTTAGCAAAAGAATTGGAGTTGTCCGTGAAATCATCATTGTATCAGTTGCCAAAAGCTGATGACCTCCTCAGTGAAAGTCCAAAAAAGGCATTGGAAATTCTCCACATTTTGAAGGATAATGAAAAAGTAGTAGAAGTGGCACGAGGGATGTGGATTCACGTGGACGTATTGAATAAATTGAAGGATGAATTACATGCATATTTTTCGTCCAAGCCTGAAATGAAAGTGGCCGATTTCAAAACAATGACCAACACCAGTCGGAAAACGGCCATTCCACTTTTGGAATATTGCGACAAGTACGGATTCACCGAGAGAAATGGCGACATAAGACAAAAGGGTGAAAACTGTGGCTAAAGAACAGGGCACACCACTCATGCGTCAATATAATGAGGTAAAAACCCAGTATAGTGATGCCATAGTCTTGTTTCGAATGGGCGATTTTTATGAAACATTCAGCGAAGATGCTAAACTTACGGCAAAAATATTGGGCATTGTTCTTACCAAAAGATCAAATGGTGCTGCCGCTGATGTACCTTTAGCCGGATTTCCTTATCATGCGCTGGATAATTATTTACATAAGTTGGTGAATGCGGGCCATCGTGTAGCAATCTGCGAACAGGTAGAAGACCCAAAGCTGGCCAAGGGAATTGTTAAAAGAGAAGTAATTGAGGTGGTGACGCCTGGAACTATCACTGCCGAGCAAGCATTGGACCAAAAAGCGAATCAATATTTGGCATCGCTTTATTTCGGAAAAACAAATGTCGGGTATAGTGTGTTGGATCAATCCACAGGAGAATTTTTTATAGGCGAATGTGCTCCGGATCGTTTGACAGAATCCTTGAGAAAATTAGCACCGCGAGAAATTATAGTGGGTGAATCGGTTGTGTATTCCACTGCGGATTGGTATCGTGAATTGAAACCATTTATTACCAAAGTTGATGATTGGATATTTAATTATGATCAAGGATATCGTGCACTAACTGAGCATTTTAAAGTAAAATCCCTAAAGGGTTTTGGGTGTGATGAATTACCTGATGGTATTACCGCTGCTGGAACCATATTTCACCATATAACCGAATCGTTGAGTGGAGCCGTAGATCATATTTCTGCAATTCATCCTGTCTTGGATGATGATGTGATGGGCTTGGATGGGTTTACTGTTCGAAATTTAGAAATATTTAAAAGTCTCGCAACCCAAGGTACGCATGGAACACTCATCGATGTACTAGATCAAACAGTAACTTCCGGAGGTGGACGATTACTGAAGCAATGGTTAAATCGGCCATTAACCGACAAAAAACGTCTCAATACTAGAATGGATATAGTAACTGCATTCCATGAAAATAATCGTGCCCTAGAAGACGTTCAAGATCATCTAAAACAGATATCGGATATTGAACGGATTGTGGGACGTGTAAATAATGGAAAAGTTTCACCGAAGGAGATTAATGGATTGCGATTGAGTTTGGAACAAATACCGAAAGTGAAAACTGTTCTAAAGAGTTCCGGTGATAAATATTTAAAAACATTCGTAAAACGATTTGCAGATACGGATAAGATCAGCAGTAAAATTACGAAAACACTCCATCCGGAAGCGCCAACACAAATCAAACAGGGAAATGTAATCCTTGGTGGTGTGAATGATGAACTGGATGAATTGCGTACATTGAGTAGTGGGGGTAAAGAATGGATTGAAAATCTTCAAGCAACTGAGCGGGAGAGGACTGGAGTTTCGAGGCTTAAGATTGGATACAATCGCGTGTTTGGATATTTTATTGAAATTTCAAAAGCAAAAGGCGATCAAGTACCGGAAGAATATATCCGCAAACAAACTTTAGTGAATTCCGAGCGGTACATCACGCCGGAATTAAAAGCATATGAAGAAAAGATTTTATCGGCCGATGAAAAGATTGAAGCGATTGAATCGAGTATATTTAATGAACTATGTAGTGATGTTTTAAAAGAAGCATCCATTTTACAAGAGAACGCATCTGTCCTTAGCCGATTAGATGTTTTAACAAATTTTGCATCTGTGGCGAAAGCTAATAAATATATAAGACCCACATTAAATGATAAGGGGGCGCTCAAGATCAATGGCGGTCGCCATCCGGTGGTGGAACAATTGCTTCCTGCAACAGAACGATTCATTCCAAATGATTTGAAGATTAATACGAAGAAAAGCCAGATCCATTTAATCACAGGACCCAATATGGCGGGGAAATCTACATATTTGCGACAGGTGGGTCTAATAGCGCTCATGGCGCAGGTTGGTTCCTTTGTCCCGGCCGAAAAAGCAGAAATCGGTATGGTCGATAAACTTTTCACCCGTGTAGGCGCTAGTGATAATCTCGCCGGAGGTGAAAGTACATTCTTAGTTGAGATGAATGAAGCGGCTAATATTTTAAATAATGCCACGGATAAGAGTCTCATACTCTTAGATGAAATTGGTCGCGGTACAGCCACATATGACGGACTTTCTCTCGCTTGGGCAATCACCGAACATTTGCACAACAATGAGTCTGTTGCAGCGCGAACCCTATTCGCAACTCATTATCACGAATTAACAGATCTTGAGAATACATTAGAGCGTTTAGAGAATCACCATATTGCTGTGAAAGAATTTGGGGATAAAATTGTCTTTTTGAGACAGATTCTTCCCGGTCCCGGGGATAAGAGTTATGGTATTCACGTGGCGAAAATGGCTGGATTGCCAAGACAGGTTATTACTAGAGCTACAGAAATTCTAAATTATCATGTTGAGAATCATCCCACAGATGACCATAAGGAAGTGCCTTCGGCGGAAGATCAAATATCCATATTTTCTGAACAAGAATCTGAATTAAAAAAGGATTTATCAGATTTGGATGTGTTGAGTGTTTCGCCTCTTGAGGCCATCCAAAAGCTGGATGATTTAAAAAAGAAGCATGGCCTATAAAAAAGATTTGTCATGCTGAATGAGCGAAGCGACATGAAGCATCTCAAGCAATTAAAAACCAGATGGCGAATGCTTGAGATCCTTCGTTTCAAACTCAGGATGACAGTTGTGTTTATTTTTCTGAGTGCGATCAGTGTTTCTCAATCCTATTGGGTCAAATACGGATGGCAGGTTTTTAACAGCGCCGGAGATGCACGCATTCTCTCTTTGGGTGGTGCTGCCGTTACTGATTTTGGAACGTCGGTATCACCTTTATTCAATCCTGCGGCTAGTGCAAAGGTGGGAATTCATAATTTTAATTACACCCACCAAAGCCGTCTCGCTGGGATGATTAACAGTGATCTTTTGGGATTCCCTATAAAGAATTTCTCCCGTCCACTAAACCTTATTATCATTCATGAAGGGATTGATCAAATTCCCGATACACGAAACATACTGTTAGATTTTGGTCTAGATGGTGTTCCGGGAACAGGGGATACAGGAGAAGGAAACGGTATTTTAGATGAAGGGGAGCGGTTAAATGAAAATAAGCTGAAATATTTTTCCCAAAGGCAATTGGGGTTTCATTTAAGTACATCATGGAAAAAAGATAATTTCGAAATGGGATTAGCCTTAAAAATGCTTCAACACAGGCTAGGTGAGTTTTCCGGGACTGGCATTGGATTGGATTTTGGTATATTAGCTATCCCATGGAAAAATGGACGATTGGGACTTACCATTCGGGATGTGACTACCAGTTGGCAAGTTTGGGATAATGGCACTGTGGAGCGATTTAAACCAACCTTAATCACAGGATTATCCCATAATTACAAGTTTACTAATACACCCTTATCCGTAACGGGAATGGGAAATATTGTGTGGGATGCTGCCGGAAAATCATTGGATGATGACTTTAACTTAGGGAAACACGGCGGACGGTTTCTCCTAGGATTGCATGTATTGTATGATTACAAAATTGCCGTTCGGCTTGGTCGAAATGGTATTGGTTCAACTACTGCAGGAATTGGATTGAGTTGGGAAAATATGTCTCTGGATTATGCCTTTTTAAATGAACCCTCGGGATCGGGGTTAGGTGTCTCCCATATGGTTTCTCTGGCGGTGAATTCCGATTGGGTTAAAAATTATATTGAAAAACTGTAAAGACGCATAGTAATAAGTCTTTACTGCAATTTAGAACAACGAATTAATAGCGATTTAGTAATAGATTCTTCACGAAGGTGACGAATCTTTAAATATTCGGGATCCCTTGCAAAAGTATTGAATACATCCCAACTGGGCCATTCAACAAAATAGATTAAGTCCGCATCAAATTCGCCGATTATGTCCTGTTCGGGGAGATATAAATCTGTAACGGGCCGCCCACCATATTTGGTCACAATTGGCAGTGCTGCTTTCATATATTGATTATACCCCTTATAGCCGTCATCCTGTTTAAACCAGAGGGCGTTTAGCATATAAAATGGTTTTTGATCAGTCATCTTATTTGTTCCATTTAGTTAGTAGTAGGCGTCTCGATTAGTAGAGACAGCGGGTCTGTACTACGACCTATATTCCCAATTTCCGCATAATCCAATCAGGTGCATGCCTCATTAATGGCACCATAAAAAACCGCATTTGCCAGGGGAAAATAAATACTTTTTTCTTTTTCTCTACAGCTCGAATTATCTTTTTTACTGCTTCATTCGTTTCGAGTAAAAATGGCATGGGCATCTCATTATCATTCGTCATTTCACTTTTAATGAATCCCGGACAAATAGCTGTAACGGAAATACCATATTTGTAGAGAGCAGACCGCCATCCTTGGGAAATATTCCTTACAGCAGCTTTTGATCCGCTATATGCCGAATGATGACCTACGCCGCGGAAGCTCGCCACTGAGCTGACTACAACGATCTTTCCACTTTTTTGCAATTTTAAATGTGGTATGAAGGGCATGACAGAATTGGTAACACCCAAAATATTGATGCTCAATATATGGTTCATTGTTTTTGCGCTGCCGGAACTCAATGCATCGGGGCTACCCACACCGGCATTGGCATAGATGGTATCAACTTCACCTGGAAGAGAGATAAAATCATCGATAGCTGATTTGCAAGCATCAGCATCCAATACATCTAATGGATATGCTTTTCCGTCCCCACCTAATTCTTTACATTTAGAAACCACTGATTCAAGAAGGTCTCCTCGACGGGCAGCAAGTCCAATAAAATAATTTTGTTTTGCGTAAGCATAAGCTAGGTATTCCCCAATTCCGCTACTGGCGCCTGTGATAAATACTTTTTTATTCATGGTCTAATATACGACGATTGTCGTGCAGAATAAAGTGTCAGACAAAAGACTGTCAATCTAAGTAGAATTTTAGAACTCATTCATTGGTAACCTTGCAATAAAAAGTGTAATTTCCCTGACTTTTTTCGGACTGAAAATATATGATACAAAGCATGACAGGATTTGGCCGTGGTACGGCCGGTAATGGGGCCAACAAGCTCAACGCCAATATAAAGGCAGTGAATGGTCGTTTTCTGGATATTAAAATCCGAGGAATTGACATTGACCCTGCCAGTGAAAAAAAGATTAGGGACATTATTTCAGAAAAATTGATTCGCGGCACCATTCATATAAACCTAGAATTGGAAGGTGGCGGGAAGAATCAATCCTTATCTTTTAATAAAGAACGATTTGAAGCTATCGAAGCGATTTTGCTAAATATTCAAAAAGAATATGGCCGGCATCTTGATATGGGTGACCTTGTGAGTATTAATGATCTTTTTACCCATGTGGACGGTGAATCTCTGGGGTCGAATCAATTGATTGAGGCGGTGAATGATGCCTGCAATGAAGTAATTGAAATGAGAAAATCTGAAGGTCAGAAACTAAAAAAAGACTTTGAACTACGTCTATCAAATCTAAGGGAAGTCTTGGGCTTGGTAGAAAAAGAATTACCTGAAGAATTTCAAAAGCGAGAAGATAGATTCAAATCCCGAATTGTCGAACTGTTGAACGGCGCTCAAGTGGACGAAAACCGAATTGCCCAAGAAATTGCAATGATTGCAGAAAAAGCAGATGTTACTGAAGAAACTGTTCGATTGCAAAGTCATTATGAACAATTCAATTCATTGCTTAATGAAGATCAGCCCACAGGGAAAAAGTTGAATTTTCTTATGCAGGAAATTGGCCGCGAGATTAATACAATTGGTTCAAAAAGTTCTTCGGAAAAAATTGTGAATCATGTGATTACCATGAAAGATGAAGCGGAAAAAATGCGGGAACAGGTCCAAAACATATTATAATAATGAAAAATTTGGTTATTATTTCTGCCCCTTCCGGATCAGGTAAAACAACCCTATGTCGCGCACTTCAAAGACGTGACGAGTCCATTCGTTTTTCTGTTTCTTGTACTACGCGTGAAATCCGAAATGGTGAGGTGGACGGTGTAGATTATTCATTCCTATCAAACGATGCATTCGAAAGTGAAATTGAAAATAGTAATTTTGCAGAGTGGGAACAGATTCATGGTGATTACTATTACGGCACACTGAAGACTACCTTGGATGAAACCATCCAGCGGCAGGAATTACTCCTTTTGGAATTAGATGTAAAAGGTGCCATGTCGATTAAAAAAATATATCCCGAACAGACCATGTCTATTTTTGTGGAGCCACCCAGTTTGAATGATCTTCGAAAAAGGTTGGTGAAGCGGGGAACTGATTCAGAAGAAAGAATTACAAAACGGTTGGAGCGTCTGAGTGCAGAATTGGAATACAAATCCAATTTTGATCACCATGTTATTAATGATGACGTGGATCGCGCCGTTGATGAAATAATGAACATTATACAACATGAAAATGAAGGAGTATACTATGGCTCTTGAACCAATTTCCATTCGTCAAATGGAAGACCAAACGCAGGATGTCTATGAAGCAGTAGTTGTAATGTCCAAACGGGCAAAACAAGTGCTTAACAACAGAATCGTAGAAGAAATTATGGATTCTACCGAGGAAGTTGAAATGGGTGTTTATGACCAGGTAATCGAAAAGAATCCAGAAGACTATGAAGAACTGGAAAAATCCTCTACAGTCGCCGTTAATGAATTTATTGAAGGTGATTTAAAATGGGATAATAAAGTTAGGGAAGACGACTAATAGGTCCGGGCGGCCTAACAATAGCCCATGGGTCCAGTCTCTTCTGATGAAATAAACCGTTATTTAAAGCAAACCCGCGATCTTTACGGGGATGAACTTTTTGTAGAACTGGGCCCCATGCCTTCGGAGAAAACCACATCGGAGGACAAACCTCAAGCGATACAATCTGACTTTGCGTCGGATTTGTCATCCTTTCATCAAGATATTCACCAATGTCAGCAATGTGCCCTAGGACATTCCCGCGCTAATTTTGTTTTTGGAGTGGGAGATCAAAACGCATCATTGGTTCTCGTGGGAGAAGCTCCCGGCGAACAGGAAGAGCTTAAAGGCGAACCATTCGTAGGGCAAGCAGGGGAACTTTTGGATAAGATTCTCGCAGCCATTGATCGTTCGCGGGAAAAAGATGTCTATATATGCAATGTATTGAAATGCCGTCCTCCTAATAACCGTGATCCAGTGGCAGAAGAAGTTGAACAGTGTGAACCGTATTTAATCCATCAAATTAATTTGATTCAGCCAAAACTCATTGTAGCTTTGGGTCGAGTGGCCGGAATGACCCTTCTCAATGTGGACAAACCGTTGAAAAGTATGCGTGGTGTTCTTCACGACTATCATGGTACTTCCTTAATCGTGACATACCACCCGGCTGAATTGTTGAAAAATCCCAATTGGAAACTAGAAACATGGAAAGATTTTAAATGGATTCGCTCCATTATTGACACATAAAAAAATGGCAAAAAACAACGAATTAAAATTAACAGCCCAACCTCAAGCACTTGAAGCCGAACAGGCGGTCTTGGGATCCATGCTCACCTCCAAAGAGGCTGTGAGCAAGGCGATGCAATGGATATCGTCCAGCCAATTTTATAAAGAAGCTCATGTGCGTATTTTTTCGTGTATGGTGGATCTTTTTGATAAAGGCGAACCCATCGATGCCATTTCAGTGGTTGATCGGCTGAAAAAGAAAAAACAAATAGAGGGTGTTGGTGGTGCCTATTATATCACAGGATTGGCTGAATCTGTTCCCACCACTGCAAATGTAGAACATTATGCCAAGATTGTACTAGAAAAGGATCTTTTACGAAGATTAATTCAAGTTTCGCAGGAAGTGGCTAAAGATGCTTTTGAAGATGCGCAGGATGTGGACGATATCTTGGATTCTGCTGAGTCGGCAATTTTTAATATTTCTGAAAAAAGACTTAAGGGTGGTTTTCAACACATTGATCCAATATTACATCAAACTTTTGAGGAATTGGATAAAATTGCTTCCAAACCGGGAACGGTTACCGGTGTGCCATCCGGATTGATGGATTTAGATGATATGACTTCTGGTTTTCATCCTGGTGAATTGATCATTGTCGCTGGTCGGCCGGGTATGGGTAAAACAGCATTGGCCCTATCTATGGGTCGCAATGCAGCCGTTATGGGAAAAACGGGTGTTGGTATGTTCAGCCTTGAGATGGCCAATCATCAATTGGCCATGCGTTTATTATGCGCTGAAGGAAGGGTGGATAGTCATTTAGTCCGAACGGGAAAACTGCCCAAGACACAATGGAAAAATTTAAGTATCGCCGTTGGAAATCTAGCAGAAGCGCCCATCTATTTGGATGATACACCTGGTATGACGGTATTGGAAGTGCGTGCTAAATCACGGCGGTTGAAAGCGGAGCATGATGTGGGTTTGATTATTATAGACTATCTCCAATTGATGTCCGGGCCTAAAGGAGTCGAAAGTCGTCAACAGGAAATTTCTCAAATATCTCGATCGCTTAAAGCTTTGGCCAAAGAGATTGAAGTGCCAGTGATTGGATTATCCCAGTTATCACGTGCTGTTGAAAGTCGCGTTGACCGTCGGCCGCAATTGTCTGACCTACGTGAATCTGGAGCGATTGAGCAGGATGCGGATGTTGTCATTTTCTTATATCGCCCATGGGTCTATTCCCAAGAAGATGAAGATCGGGGTAAAGCAGAGATTATAGTATCCAAACAAAGGAATGGTCCTACGGGTATAGTGGAAGCAACGTTTATCGATCGGTTTGCTCGCTTCGAGAATATGTCTGCCTTTGCGGAAATGGAAGCTGAGTCCCCCTTCTGATGGACAATCCTCTGGCCAAATTCGCACCGTTTCTGGTTGGCGAATTCCCAAAGCCCTTTATGGAACTGCTAAAAAATGTATCCCTAACACCGCAGCTCAATGAAGATGATTTAAAGAAAGAATTATGGCAGGCTTATGAATACGGATCTCGCCATCATGAAGGACAAAAAAGACGCTCTGGTGAATCCTATTTTGAAAACCATTGTGTAGAGGTAGCCAAAATCCTTGCCGGTTGGAATATGGATCATATTACAATCATTGGTGGTTTGCTTCACGATACTATTGAAGATACAGAAGCATCTTTTGAAGGAATTGAAGAAAGATTTGGGACAGATGTTGCCAACTTGGTCAATGGAGTTACGAAGTTGGGTGGCATTCGTTTTTCAAGTCGTAAAGCAAAGCAAGCGGGCAATTTCATGAAAATGCTCATCTCAGTTGCCCAGGACCTTCGTGTTATTATAATAAAATTTGCGGATAGACTTCATAACATGTCTACCATTGATCATTTGCCAAGGATTAAACAACATCGAATCGCTATCGAAACACGGGACGTTTATGCGCCATTGGCCCATCGATTAGGTATGGCAAAGGTAAAATGGATGTTGGATGATCTTATTCTCAAAACATTAAATCCTGGCACTTATAAAGAAATTGATGTGAAGCTTAAATCCTCTAATAAGCAGCGCGAAAAATATATTAAAACCATCACGGCAGCCCTTTTAGAAGAATTGAAGGATTATAAAATAGACCCCAAGATTTATGGTCGTCCAAAGTCTCATACATCCATATACGGTAAAATGATTCAGCGAGGGAAAGCTTTTGAAGAAATCTATGATATTTTAGCAGTCCGTGTTGTGGTTGAGAAAATCGAAGAATGCTACTTGACGCTCGGGGTGCTGCATCAAAAATTCAAACCGATCCAGGAGCGATTCAAAGATTTTATTGCTACCCCCAAAAGTAACGGATATCAATCCATTCATACTACCGTTGTTGGTCCCGGCGGAAAATTAATTGAAATCCAGATTCGCACACTTGAAATGGAACAAACGGCCGAAATTGGGGTGGCCGCTCACTGGCGTTATAAAGAGGGAGCTCAAGAGGCTAAGAGTGTAGATGGCCATATAAAATGGCTACGGGAATTATTAGACATTCTTCAGAGTGAAGAAAATGATCCAAAAGAATTTATGCATCTGCTAAAAATTGATCTATTTGGCGATGAAATTTTTGTATTTACACCCAAAGGTGATTTAGTGCAATTGCCTTCAAAATCCTCACCGCTTGATTTTGCTTACCAAGTTCATACAGAAGTGGGTCACAATTGCCTAGGTGCAAAAGTGAACCATAAGGTTGTCCCATTGAATACAGAACTGAAAAATGGTGATACGGTAGAGGTAATAACAAGCAATTCCCAAAGTCCCAATTATGGATGGCTCAAGTTTGCCGTGACATCTAAAGCTCGGAACCAGATTAAACGATTTTTAAAGAAAAAAGAGCGTGACGAAAGTATGAAAATTGGTGAGGAAATTCTCACCAAAAGTTTGCGCCGGCTTAAATTACTCAAACAACTTGATGCAGTAAAGGCAGCCTATTCTAAATTTGGTTTTGGTGGTGTAGAGCAATTGGTAGAAGCTGTAGGAAAAGGTGAAATTTCAGTCCGCGAAATCATGAAAAAGTTAGCACCGGAAAAAGCACCAGTTGAAGAGGAAGATACTTCTAGCTTTTTCAGATTTTCACGAAAAGAAAGCCGTAGTATTAAACTGGAGGGAATCAGCAACATTATGACCAATTTTGGCAAATGCTGTAATCCTATTCCTGGGGATGATATGATAGGTTTTATTACGAGGGGTAGAGGTATAACTGTTCATCGCTCATCCTGTCCAAGTTTACCATTGCTTAGCGAAGAATCTGATCGTCTGGTGCCGGTTGAATGGGAGGTCACTCGCAATGATTTATTCAATGTACGATTAAAAGTTGTAGGTCAAGATCGCAAAGGTCTCTTAAAGGATATGACTGAAACCATTTCAAAACTGAATATCAATATGACATCCGTGGACATTAAAGTTAAGGAAGCGGTGGCTACGGCTATTTTTATTGTTCAAGTAAACAACCTGAAGCAATTGGATAGGGTTGTGCGAAAAATGGCAAAAGTTAAAAACATTGACTTTGTCGAACGCGCTCAACATTAATCTATAGAGTTCAGTATAAAAATGGGACGTTTATTAGGGATCGATCATGGTACTAAACGGGTAGGGCTGGCCCTTTCTGATCCATTAAAAATTATTGCAAAGCCTTTTCAAACGCTTACATATAAGGATTTTAACGATCTGAGTAGCCAGTTAAAATCTATCATAATTGAAAATGATATCGAAGGTATTGTATTGGGTTTTCCTATTGGAATGCAGGGGCAACGAACCCAACAAACTGATAAAGTGGCAGAATTTGCAGAACTGTTAAAGTATGCAGTAGATGTACCCATTGCATTAGAAGATGAACGATTAAGTTCGATAAGTGCAGAAAAATCGCTCATTCTGCAAAATGTAAAAACAGGTCATAATAAAGGTCGGATAGATGAAACAGCCGCAGCCATTTTTCTTCAACAATACCTAGATCGTACCCGTTAATGAAAAATATATTTAACCGATCACCATTTCAACTGGCAATAATTTCTGGAATTCTGGTTGGGTGTGCTTTTCCGCCAATCCCAGGCTTTACAGCATGGTTTGGATTTTTGCCACTCATTCATATTTGGCAAACACAATCCCCGAAAGAATCGGCAAGATGGTCTTTTTTTGCCGCCGTTATTGCCAATTTAATTTCATTATACTGGATAGGCCTAAATTCTGGTGCCACCATTCTACCCGTATTGTTTTCATTAATTGGTGCCATACTATACTTGGGAGCAATCTGGGCTGGGTTGGGCTGGATTATATCAAAAATTGAAATAAAGACAGGAAACAGTCTCAGTATTGTTCCGTTTTTATGGGCAACAATGGAATGGATTCGTAGCTTTGGACCGCTTGGATTTCCGTGGGCAAACCTAGCCACAACCCAAACGGTTTTTTTACCTGTTATTCAAATGGTGGATATTACAGGAACAGAAGGTGTTGGTTTTTGGATTCTTTTGATCAATATTATTTTATATATCACCGTTCAAGCTGAATTCAATAAACAAAAATTATTGTTATGCCTTTTAAGTGTTTTTTTATTGCCATGGATTGTTGGACTTATGCGGTTGCCTACCTATGAATTTAGCGAGAATGATCCTTATCGTGAGGTGGCAGTGATTCAGCCAAATATAAACCCAAACCAAAAGTGGGAAGCATCTTTTCGTACACGGCTTTATGAGATTATGGATTCCTTAAATGTTAAAGCAATGGACTCAAAGCCCAATTTAGTTCTATGGCCAGAAGCAGCTTTACCCGCGTATATGCGAGTATCCCCTAAAAGATATAAATATGAAATGATGGTTCAATCTAAAGGAATCCCTATTATGATGGGGACTATAGATTTAAAACGAGATTCCACTGGCCGACGGGTATATAATAGTTCGATATATTTTGGTCTGGAGGGAAATGAAATATATCATAAAAAACGTTTGGTGCCATTTGCAGAATACATTCCTTTATCTGAGCAATTCCCTTCACTTAAAAATCTCAATTTCGGCCAGGCTAACTTTACTGCAGGAAAAGAATTCACAACATTCCCTTTGGATTCAATTCTATTCAGTAATATGATTTGTTACGAATCGAGCTACCCATCCGTGGCACGTGGATTTGTACAAAAGGGAGCTAGGTTCATTACTTTAGAAGCCAATGATGCATGGTTAAGGAATTCATCGGGCGTTCGACAGCATTTCGAATTGGCACGATTAAGGGCCGTTGAATTGAGAACGGGTATTGTCCGCAGTGCCAATACGGGGATTTCCGGCATTATATATCCCTCCGGGAAGGTGGCTAAAAAGATCAAATTTGGTGAACAGGCTGTTTTTAAAGGTAAAGTCCCCCTCAACCAAGGAATAACTTTTTACGCTCGTTACGGAAGTGTTTTTGCACAAATGTGTTTCATTTTAACTTTGATACAAATTGTATGGCTTTTCAGACGTCCAAAAAAATAATATTAATCATTATTCTATTTTCCGGCTTGGCGATCGGTCAGGTGAAAGAGAAGAAGATACTTAATCCGGTTATTCAATCGGCACTCATTCCAGGGTGGGGACAAAAATCCCTTAATTACCCAAAACGGGCACGCTTGTATTCTTACATTGAATCGGGGCTTTTTCTTTCGATTTTGGGAACAACCACTTATTCTAATATTCTCAAGAAAAATTATGCTGCTTTTGCGGCGGAACATGCCAATGTTTCATCCGGAAGTAAGAGTCATAAATATTGGGTAGATATAGGCAATTTTGATACGGTGACTGATTATAATGATGAGCATTTGAGAAATCGTGAGATGGATGATCTTTATCCTGATAATTTAAAATGGAGCTGGGAATGGGATACAAATGGCAATCGAAATACATTTGAGACAAAACGTATTTTGAGTGATCAAATGAAATTAGCCGCTTCATTTGGAATGGGGGCGGTAGTTTTGAATCACGTTATATCTGCAATAGATGCATTGTATTTAAAACGCGTCACTCAGAAAAAGGAAATTTCAGTTTTACCCTATCAACAATTAGAGACAGACGGAATTGGTTACGCCTTAACCATCCACTTTTAGTATGTTCAAGCACCCTTTGGTCAATCTATGGTTTTTTCTGGGATTTTCATTATCCCTTTTGATGGCCGTTTCTTATCAAGGATGGGGTATCCATTTTCTTGTTTTTTCATTGATAGCTTTGGTGAATAAATCTCATTTTACAACCGTAATACCGAGGATGAAACCATTCGTTTTTTATTTCCCCATTATGCTATTTATTTATGTCCTTTTTTCCCTTTTATTAACAGACAATTCAATCATTGTAATTCTGGATGAAGCATTTTTTGGATTTTTGAAATTGCTCCTAATGGTGGCGGCCATGACCTTTTTCATTGAAACAACGCCGAGTCAAAATATTGTGGTATTGGCGAGAAGCGTTTGGGTGAAAATGGGTAAATCATGGAAATGGGTCGACGATTTCTTTTTATTCCTTGGCATGACATTGCGATTTTACCCCACTTTTCAATCCAATTGGCAATCGATCCGGAATAGCCGGAAAGCATTGGGTTTAGAAAACGACCTTTCACAGTGGGCGCAGGTAAAAATAGCGGCAAAAGAAATGCCGGGAATGTTAATTCACCAATTACGTAGGGCGGATGACGTAGCCATGGCAATGATTCTTCGAGGGTATGGAAAACAGATACCGCGCGGTGTAACATATCCCATTTCTTTTAAGATTAATCATATACTTCAAATGACAATTGTAGCATCCTTTTTCTTGGGAATTCATTCCTTTGCCACGATTTAAGATTAAAATTCAATATGACGGTACTGGCTACCGCGGTTGGCAACTTCAAAAAGAAGACAGAACAGTTCAAGGTGAAATAGAATCTGCACTCACAACCTTGAATAAGGGAGAAAGCATTCGCATTTACGGTGCAGGGCGTACGGATACTGGTGTCCATGCTACGGGACAAATCGCCCATTTTGATTTTAAAACGGATATGGACTCATGCAGTCTGAAAGATGCCATGAATGGCAATCTTCCAAGAGATTCGAGGGTAATGGAATGTCTTGTAGTTCCGCCGGAATTTCATGCAAGGTTTTCTGCCAAACAACGTCACTATTATTACCGAACAAGGACCGACGATTTTCTCCTCGATCGAAATTATACTTGGCATACCGGCCCATTGGATCAGAACATATTAAATGAAGCAGCCCAATATATAGTGGGAAACCATGATTTTACCTCATTCAGCAGAAATAATGAAGATTTGGAACACCGCCGTGCCATCGTCTATGATTCAGTATGGAAAGGGGACGGCGCCGTGGTAAATTATCACGTAACCGCGAACCGATTTCTACACCATATGGTCCGCTATTTGGTGGGAACAATGGTTGAAATATCACGTGGAAAATTTGAATTAGAACGGTTTAAAAATTTGATTGATCATCCTAAAGACAATGTAAAAATATTTAAAGCACCGCCTAAAGGGTTGGTCCTCACAAAAGTGGATTATGATGACTAAAAGAATAAACTCTATTTGGATTGCTCTTTGTATAGTTATTCCTTTAAGTGGCCAAGAGGGTGTTGAACATTCCCGGCAAAATGCCATTACCAATGCTATTGAGCATGCCAGCCCTGCCGTAGCTAGCATAAATGTTACCCAAGTTCAGCGATTTTCTGTAAGTCCATTTCAGCGCGACCCCTGGTTTGAATATTTTTTCCCGCCGGAAATTCGTCAACGAGAAGTTAAGGGCTCGGGCTCAGGTGTTGTAATCAGTCCTGATGGTTATGTGTTGACCAATGACCATGTGGTTGAAAATGCCTCCAAGATAATCGTGACGCTACCGGGAGGGGAAGAATATAATGCCGATGTGGTTGGCCTTGATGATATTACTGATTTGGCGCTACTAAAATTAGAAGGGTCAAATTTTCCATATGTTAAAATGGGGGATTCCGATAATCTCATTATTGGCGAATGGGTGATAGCGTTGGGGAATCCATTTGGGCTATTTGATGTGAATCAACAGCCTACGGCAACTATCGGAATTGTGAGTGGTAAAGATTTAGATTTTGGGATTCAAGGTGGAAAGATATTTCAGGATATGATACAAACTGATGCGGCCATTAATCCGGGTAATAGCGGCGGCCCATTAGTTAATGGTAAAGGTGAAGTAATCGGCATAAATACATTTATATATACTGGATCAAGGGCAAGGCAAGGGTCTGTTGGTATTGGTTTTGCAATACCGATAAATCGGGCGCGACGGATTGCAGAAGAATTGAAAACTAAAGGTCGAATCGTTCGTGATTTCTCTACCGGTTTACGTGCCCAGCCTCTAGACAAGAAGACAGCTGAATATTTAGATATACCTTTTACAAAAGGTGTAATTGTAACACACATTTTAAAAAACAGTCCTGCCTCAAAAGCAAAGTTAGAATATGGTGATGTAATCGTTGGTGTTCAAAATGAAGAAATAAATAGTCTTGAAGACATTCTAGAAATCATAGAAATTAATGATCTACGTCCCGGAGATAGGCTCAAGATGCGTGTATGGCGGAATGGGCGATATTTTACAAAATCCTTAATATTGGGAAAACTTTAGTATGATTGCAAAAGAAGGCAGAATTATTCTGATTCCTCTTTTCTTGGTAACATTTACCATGGGACTTTATGCCCATACTGTTGATAGTCAACCATTAACTATAGCGTATGGTGTATTGGGTATTTTATTCTTGTTTTCACTCAATTTTTTCAGGGACCCCCAACGGACGATTCCAATGGATGAAAAATTGATTATTTCCCCAGCAGATGGTAAAGTGGTAAAAGTAACTGACATTAATGATCCTGAAGTAGGTGAGTCGGCCAAATTAGTTTCAATATTTTTGGACGTATTTAACGTTCACGCTAACCGTGTTCCTATCGATGGAACTGTATCTTCTGTAGAAAGAAAATCGGGAAAATTCCTGGCGGCATTTGACCATAAAGCATCTGATGAAAACGAACAGGTGGTGACTGTTTTGGATCATCATTCAGGGAAATATAAAATAAAGCAAATTGCTGGTTTAATTGCTAGAAGAATTTTATGCTATGCGGAAGTTGGGAGCAAAATGCATAAGGGAGGCCGTCTCGGTTTTATCCGTTTTGGCAGCCGAACCGATTTAATTATGCCCAACCATGTGGCTGTTCAAGTGGAAGTAGGACAAAAAGTTACTGGTGGTGAAACTATTATTGGAAAAATTTCATAATGCAAAAAAATAGAAATAAGCCAAAAAGATTGAAGCGCGCTTTCATCCCCAATGTAGCCACCGTATTCAATATGTTTTTAGGATTCTTGGCAATTACGCTTATTTTGAATGGTGAACCAATTAAAGCTGGTTGGGTCATGATGGTTGGCGTCTTGTTCGATGTAATTGATGGTAAACTGGCGCGTCTGCTGGGGCTCACATCCCGCTTTGGGACTGAATTTGACTCATTGGCGGACACCATCTCTTTTTGCGCTGTTCCGTCCGTACTTATTTACAGCGTTTATGTTGAAGGATTGCCAAATATACTTGGAGCGGTCATCAGCTTTATGCCATTGGTTTTTGGTACAATCAGGTTGGCAAAGTTCAATATTGATTCGGAGGATGATCCCAAACCATATTTTACTGGTTTAACCACACCACTAGCTGCCATAACAATTGTAGGATTTATGCTTTTCAATTTCCAGATGTATGGCGATATGGGAGATTCTAGACTGGCATTATTTTTAGTGGCTGTATTAAGTTTTTTAATGTTGAGCCGTATTCGATTTTCGAAATTCCCTCTTCTCAGTTTTAAAAAAGGTCGCTCAAATAATTTTAGATTAGTTGGATTATTCATTGTTCTAATTACATTGATCATGTTCAAGGGATTGATTCTTTTTCCACTTATGGCAATATATATTTCATGGTCGATAATTCAATGGATGTTGGATCATGATCGTTTTGAGGAAGATGCAAATTTAAAAACACATCAAGGAGATTTTAATGAATAAGCGATCTATGAGTGTTATTGTTCTAATTTTACTATTTGGTGCCCTGTTCGGTACCTTAATGGGAGAATTGTTGGGTTGGACTTTACCTGATAGTGTCGTGAAGGAATTCTTCCTGAAAAGTATTCATTTTAATTTAGCGGGATTGGCCGGTAGTGAAACTGGCGTTATTACGCTGGATTTGATTATGTTTACTCTCCAATTTGGATTAACGCTGACCTTTAATTTTACCAGTATTATTGGCTTTGCTTCAGCGTATTATTTCCTACGGTATTTCCGGTAACCATTCTAAATTTAGGTCTTATTAATACACCCTTAATGCGGAGGAGTAATTATGTTCAATTATGAAATAGTGTTTGCAGGTATGCCCGGCGGATGGGAAATGGTAGTCATTGCCTTGGTGATTTTATTGATGTTTGGCGCCAAAAAATTGCCGGAACTGGCAAAAGGATTGGGACAGGGAATTCGAGAATTCAAAGGTGCTGTCGACGGTGTAAAAGATGAAATGAAGGACGCCCAAGATTCTGTAGAATCTGACAATGACATATCTGATAAAGACGCCGATTAAAAAAAAATATCATCATTTATTCATTTTAAAAAAGGGATCGTTGCGATCCCTTTTTTATGTGATTTATATAGGAATCCGGAAACAAAATCAAATCGCTGTCGTAGGTAAATCCATAAGGAAGTTGGCTAAACAAATTTTATGATAATATTCGCAAATCCATGGTATCTGGCGGGATTAATACTAATTCCACTATTTTATTTATGGCAGCGTAAAGTTGGCCAAAAGAACGAAGGTAGCATTCGAATTTCTTCTGCGACCCTTATTTCTAAAAACATGAAACGCCTTGGTCGTAACAGAATACGTATTCTTACCTTTTTACAATATTTAACAATTACATTGGTCATAATGGGACTTTCCCGTCCACGTCTCCGCGATTCACTTACAGAAACAAATGTGGATGTGGTGGATATCGTATTGGTTATTGATATCAGTTCATCCATGCTGGCAACAGATTTTCCACCTAATCGATTAGAAGCAGTTAAAAAAACGGCCAAAGCCTTTATTGGTGCACGCAGTGGTGACCGTATTGGTGTCCTTGTTTTTGCCGGGGAATCCTTTATTCAGTGCCCATTGACTGTAGATCAAGATGTTTTGATATCTTTGATGGATGAAGTGAATGTAGCTGAACAATCTTATGATGGTACGGCCATTGGTATGGCCATCGCCAATGCCACCAATCGTCTCCGGCATAGTGATGCCAAAAGCAAGGTTATGATTTTATTATCAGATGGCAGTAATAATGCAGGCGAATTGGATCCTCTTACATCGGCCGATTTGGCCTCTAACTTTGGCATTAAAATTTATACAATTGGTGCAGGTACAAATCAGGATGTTTCTTTCATCCCTGGAAGGGGATATATCCGGAATGAAATAGATGAGGAAACTTTAAGGTCCATTGCCGATCGAACCAACGGACAATATTTCAGAGCAACTAATGTTTCGGGGCTTGAGCAAGTATATGCCACGATTGATGAATTGGAACGGACTGAAATTGAGATTAAGGAATATACTCAATATAAAGAATTATTCGGATGGTTCCTCATTCCCGCCTTGATATTTGGGCTGGGTGGTCAAACTATGGATCGCACCATATTCAGGCGGCGTATATGATTGATTTTCGATTTCCATTAGTGTTATATGTTTATATACCATTATTCATTTTATGGATATTCTGGATATATAAAGGTCGAAAACAAAAAATATTGTCCGATACAGAATCCCATTTACGGGCCAGATTATTGGGTAAAATAGAACCAAACAGAATTATATGGAAAGAGCGACTCCTATTCTTATCTACCGTTGTTCTTGTCTTTGCCGCTTCAGGCCCTCAAATTGGCGTAAGGTTGGCGCCGGTGGATCGTAAGGGTGTGGACTTGGTTTTTGCCATTGACGTATCCACTAGCATGAATGCTGAGGACGTAAAGCCCAATCGTCTTGAGAAATCCAAATTTGAAATATCCCAGATGATTCGCCAACTCAAAGGTGACCGAGTAGCACTAATCGTATTTGCAGGCTCCAGTCATCTTTATTTACCCTTAACCACCGATTACGAAGCGGCGCGTTTATTCCTTGATGAAATTGATACAAAAATGATACCCACTCAAGGGACTGCTTTAAGTTCGGCCATTCAAACAGGTTTATCTGCATTTACGGAAGATGATTCAAAATATAAAGTATTGGTTTTGGTGACCGACGGGGAGGACCATGAAGGACAAGCCATTGACTTAGCAAGTCAGGCCGCAAAACGGGGAATGGTTGTCCACAGTGTCGGTGTCGGTACTCAGTCAGGTTCACTCATTCCCGTTAAAGATAAACAGGGTATCCGGGATTATAAGCGCGATGGAAGCGGTAAACTGATAACATCCATCTTAAATGAAAATATTCTCAGGGATATTGCTCATGCTGGCAATGGAACTTATGTGCGATTTGATAATAAACCGGCAAATTTTCGTGCCATTATGAAGGCAATTGATTCCATGGAAAAACGTACCTTCAAATCGCATGTTTATTCTGAGTATGAAGACCGCTATCAATCCTTTGCAATCTTGTCTATCGGATTGATGTTAGCCGGTATTATGATGCCAACACGTAATAAAAAAGAAGAAGAATGGCGAGGTCGCTTTGTTAAGTAGATTATTAATTTTATCCGCATTTTATGTTTCAATGGTATTCTCTCAGGATAAAGGATTAAACTATTACCAGAACCAAGAATTTGAAGCAGCGCAGGATTATTATGAATCGGTCTTGCGTGAAAAAGGGAATCAATCTCAAGCACAGTTTGGTCGTGGATCATCCGCATTTCAGCAGGGTGATATGGAAACAGCAAAACAAGCTTTTGAACAATCCTTAAAGTCGAGTGATGTTAAATTGAAATCAAAAGCTATGTATAACTTAGGTAATACATTTTATCAGGAAGAGAAGAAAGAAGAAGCAATGGCATTTTATCGAAAGGCACTAGAATTAGATCCTAATGATAAAGAAGCCAAATTCAACTATGAATTTTTAAAATACCAGGAAAATCCGCCAGAAGATCAACAACAGCAGGATCAAGAAAAAAACGACGAAAACGACGAAAAAAAGGATCAGGAAAAGCAGGACCAAAAAGACCAGCAAGATAAAAAAGATAATAAAGAAAAGCAGGATCAAGAAGATAAACAGCAAGACGAACAAGAAGAAGAAAAGAAAGAAGACGAAAAAAAGGAACAAGAGGATCAGAAGGAAAAAGAAGAACAAGAACAACAGAAACAACAGCAGCAGCAAGAAGCTGCCGAAGAAGAAAAGTCTCAAGATTTAAAACAGGCAGAAAGTATTTTAGACGCATTAAAACAGGATGAAAAAATCATGCAAAAGCGTCAAATTGCTCGGGCAAAATCGCGTAAATTGGCTAAAGATTGGTAATGAAAAAGCAATTAATATATCGAGCTATTTCCATCGTCTTCATGATAAATATTTCATGGAGCCAAGTAACGGTGACTGCCTCTGTGGATGTGAACAGAATATCACAAAATGAAACTGTGGGTTTTAAAATTGTCGCCGTTAATGCTGATGGTACGCCCAATGTCGATATATCACCGATCCTGAAGAATTTTAAAATTGTTAGTGGACCTGCCCAGCAAACCAATATTCAATGGGTGAACGGCGCTATGACTAGTTCCAGAAGTTTAAGTTGGACACTTTTGACAAAAGTGGGTGGACGGATCAATATTCCGTCATTAAATGTTACTATTGGAAAAAATGTTTATCGCACAAATCCCATTGGCATTCATGTGGAAAAAGGCGCAGGTCGTTCTCAAATGGCCAATTTGTTCATCGAAGCTAAACCGGATAAGGAGCAGGCTTTCCCCGGGGAGCAGGTTACGGTTACGTACCGACTATTTACACGGGTGAATTTATCTATAGAAAATATTGAATATCCCAAAAGTGTAGGCTTTTGGAATGAAGATCTACGCGTGGCCCAAACTGTTCGGTTCAGGGACACCCAAATCCAAGGCGTAGGATATAAAGTGGCAACATTATATAAAGCTGCCATGTTTCCAACTCAAACGGGTAATTTAACAATCGATCCTATGACTGTTATTTGTAACGTAGAAAAACCCAAAAAGAGGCGTCCCGGTGGTGCATTTGATGATCCATTTTTTAACTCCATGTTTAGGGAAACTCAACGTCAGTTTATCCAATCTGATTCTATCAATATTGAAGTGTCTTCTTACCCGAAAACACCACCAGGAGATTTTTCCGGAGCTGTTGGTCAATTTAATATCGAAACATGGGTGGATACACCAAATGTGAAAGTGAATGAAGCAATTACATTCAAAATTAAGTTGAGTGGAACGGGGAATCTTAACCAGTTCAATTTGGGTGACATTTCATTTCCTCAAAATATGGAAGTATTTCCCCCAACATCATCTTTTAAACGTGATGAATTCCGAGATGAATTGACCGGGGTTCAAAATTTAGAATATATATTAATTCCCCGTTCTGCCGGCAACTTTCGTCTCAATCCTATTACATTAACATATTTTGATCCTACCATTGAATCCTTTGTTACCGCACGTTCCAAGACAGCGCAGATTGTTGTGAGACCTGGAGATAAAAATATAATCGCCTCCACAAGATTCAACAGGGAAGATGTGGCACTTATTGGCGAGGATATTCGCTATATACGGACAGGTAAGCCCAAATGGCGGCAAAAAGGAAATCAAACCATTCCTATTTGGGTATGGTCCACTTATATAGTGGCAATTGCATTATTTGTTTTTCCCGGGATATTTACAAAAATGAAAGACAATCGTATGTCTACCAGTGATGTACGTAAATCTCGGGGTGCCTTAAAAATTGCAATAAAATATTTAGCAAAACCGGCTGAAGATCCATTTTCACATACAGCTTCAGTTCTATACAGTTATTTTCAATCAAAATTGTTTTTATCTTCAGAAAATCTTGATCCCTTATCTCTTGAAATGAATTTATCCGGCAAAATATCAACAGACCTAATTGCGGAGACAGTGGCGATTTCGAAGTTATGTGATGCAGGACGTTTTGGTCCTGATGCTGCCGAATCAGAAAGTACACTTCAATCACAAGGCGCAGCGTTACTGAAGAAGATTGATGGGGAATTGGCATGAGAAAATCCTTAATTCTGATGGTCTTTTCAACATTGATATTTGGGCAATCTTCCGATTCATTATTCAGTATAGGTAATCGATTTTACGACGCTGAACAATACACCCAAGCGGCCAATATTTACGAACGGTTATCCCAACAAGTTGATCACGAGGATTTATATTTAAATCTAGGTAATTCCTATTTTCGCATGGGAGAAATAGGCCACGCTGTTTGGGCTTATGAAAAAGGTTATGCCCTTTCTCCGAGGGATAGAGATATTAATTACAATTTGAATTTTGTTCGTAGCCAAGTTCGCGATAGGATTCAACCACCGGATGATTTCTTTGTCGTAGCTTTTTACCGAGCCATCCTAGAGAAACTGACCATTCTCGACCTTCTAATTATGGGTGGTCTGTTTTTTGCCGGATTGGGTGGACTATTTATCCTACGTATAAATGGCAGTATTCCTGAAAAAATGGGCGGTATTTTAAATGGAATTCTTTTGGTTTCAGTTTTGGTCACAGGATGGATTATGCTGGATAAATATTGGGATGTTTCGGATAAACAGGAAGGTATCGTTATTGCTTCTGCCGTAGATGTACGATCAGCGCCCATTGCTCGAGGAGAGAATGTTGTATTTCGCATTCATGAAGGAACAAAAGTAGATATTACCACAATGCAACCGGGATGGTATGAAGTTATTCTGTTGGACGGAAAAAAAGGATGGATACCGGCAGAAGAGGTCCGTACCCTTTGAAATATATTAGTTTTATAATTTTAGTTAGCCTTGTAATTGGCCAGGAGAAAAAGATCAATTTTGATCCAAATAAATTAAATGATCCTGAACCACGATGGCCCAAGATTATTTTGCCATTAAGCGTTGATAGTCAATTTGTTAAAAAAGATACAGTAGATACTGCTGAAATAATTGTTGAAGGTTTTCGCGTTCAGGTCTTGGCTACGAGGGACAGAGGTAATGCAGAACGTCTCCAGAATGAATTATTACTAACTTATAATGAGGATATCTATATTATATTTGAAGCGCCCAATTATAAAGTACGCATGGGGAATTTTTTCGATCGGCGACATGCTGAATCTTTTCGAAAGACTTTGGTGAAAAAAGGATATCCTTCAGCTTGGATTATTCGCACAAGAATTGACCCCAAGATAAAGTAATGTGGGATAAGCATCTTGCTTGTCCGTCTTGGTGTCGCTTTTCAATAAAACTTTTCGGAGGATTCTACGCAAAATAGATTAATTGTTTTAAGTGGCAGTAATTGGTTAATCGTAAAACGCAACCTTCCGTAAAGATAATTTTTAGGGAGATTTAGGCGGGGGATGGCTGAATGGCAATCAATATAATCGAATCGGTAAATATTTCTTATATAGAATAAAATCTTTATCAGTAGTGAATACGGGTAACTCATGATTGGTTGAAATACTGCAAATCAGGAAATCTGTGTTCGAACCCTGAATGCCTTTAGCTCGATATATATTATAATATTCTGCTGCCAGTTCATAATCGTCAGTTAATACTGTTAAATCAGGAAACGCCTGAAGATATTCTTTCAGTTTATTGAATTGACTTTTAATTGAAATGCCTGAAAGTAATTCCTGACGGATAGGACCCATCATTATCGCATTTGAATCCAAGATCAATTCTTTCAGGCGAGTTATTTCATGTGCATTTGATATTGCTTTTCTACGAAGTGCAAGGGACCAAATGCATGTATCCACGAGGATTTTCATTTTTTTATTCGCTGTTCTTTATAGTCGTAGTTTGGATCAATATCAATATGTCCGAACAAGTCCAATAATTTAGCCTGTTTTCGCCGTTGGATATATTCGATCAATGCATCCGTAACGACAGCTTTTTTCGTTTTTTTGTCGCTATTTTTCAAAGCTTCTTCTAACAATTCGTGATCGAGGGCAAGGTTAGTAGCCATAATTATTCTCCATGTATTGTGTAA
>JABGTK010000054.1 GCA_018647265.1 Candidatus Neomarinimicrobiota bacterium
AATTAAGGATGCGGTTTGCGATAGCTTTAGAAAAAAAATGAATAAGCGACCCGATGTGGATATTAGAAATCCTGATATACGTATCCATCTTTATTTGGAAAAAAATGAGTATTTTATTTATCTAGACACCTCAGGTGATCCACTCTATCAAAGAGGTTTTAGAAAATCGAGTGTGGAAGCACCAATCAAGGAAAATTTAGCTGCGGGTATTATTTTGCTTAGTGGTTGGGAGCCTGGTCAAGCCATGCTTGATCCTATGTGTGGTAGTGGGACTTTTTTAATTGAAGCTTCTATGATGGCACTGAATCAAATGCCAGGATTGAGAAGAAATTTTGGATTTGAAAATTGGAAGAATTTTGATTCAAAGCTTCTTAAGCAAATTAAATCAGCTTACGAATCAGAGAAAAAACCACTTACTTTTTCACGAATATATGGATCTGATAGAGATCTTCGTGCAATCCGAGTGGCTAAACGAAATTTAGTTGAAGCGGGTTTAGAAGAAGCTGTGCAATTAGTATGTAAGAAAATTACAGAGATTACACCTCCATTTAACGAAGGAGTGATGATTACCAACCCACCTTACGGTATAAGAATAGGAGAGGATGAAGAGCTTGCTGAAGCTTACCCACTTTGGGCCTCGTGCCTTAAGAATAAGTTTTCAGGATGGCGGACTTATTTCCTAACGAGCGATTTTAGATTACCTAAGCTGATGCGCTTATCACCGTCAAAGAAAACACCTTTATATAATGGTGCGCTAGATTGCCGTTTATTCGAGATTAAAATGGTCGCTGGTAGTAATCGTAAAAAGTAGTTTTCTTAACTTATATTTGATTTATTTTTGAATAGAGCAAAAATAGTAATGATTGAGGCTGCTAAAATTAAGTAAGACGGACTGATAGGGCTTCCTGTTTTTTCAAAAACCCATGTCGCTGCCAAAGGCGTGAGTCCTCCTGCAACACCTAATGTTAAATTATAACCAAGCCCAATAGTTGTGCATCGAACTGCTTCTGGTATTGATAAGACCATAAAGGCATTTAAGGGTGCAAGGTAAGACCCTAAGATAATTGTGAGTCCCAACTGACCAAGGAAGGCTAAATTGATATCATGATGATTCATAAGATAGAACAAAGGCACAACAAATAAAAGCATAAGCATGGAAGTAATTTGAAGCATTAATTTTTTCCCAACTTTATCTGTAAAGTAACCTGATAAAAGCACGACACCAATTAGGATGACCATAGAGATAGAATTGATATTTAAAGCAAGTGAGGGTGTAAATTTTTCTGCCACCTCAAACCAGGTGACCAGGTAGACAAAGATTAAATAAAAACCGACCGCATTGAGAAATACCAAGCCACTGATGTTAAATAATAGGGGCAGGTGGTTTTGAAAAACAACAAGCACCGGCGGTTTTAGTGTTGGCGCAGGGACCTCATCAACCAAGTGTCGTCTTAAAAATAGACCAACGATTCCAATTACAAGACCAAATAAGAATGGCACCCGCCAACCCCATGCATTAATTGTTTCTTCCGACATCAGATGATTCATTAAATCACCCGTAAAGGAACCTAGCAAAATGCCACCAATAGCACCACAGGTAATCGTTGCCCCCATGAGAGATTGCCTATTTTTAGGTGCATGTGAAACCAAGTAAATAATGGAAGTTGTGAACTCACCTCCAACAGATAAACCCTGAATCATTCTTAATAATACAAGTGTGTAAGCTGCCCAAACACCCCAGGCATTATAGTCAGGCAAGATGCTGACAAAAAAAGTCGGGATTGCCATGGCCGCGACCGATAAATTGAGGGCAACTTTTTTTCCGTACTTGTCTCCTACGTGACCAAAAATAACGGCACCGATAGGGCGCATAAGATACCCTACGGCAAAGATACTAAAAGCCATTAATAATTGTGCGGTAGGATCAGATTTCGGAAAGAATGCTAGACCGATGGCTGATGCAAAATAGCCATAAATAGCAAAATCATACCACTCAAGGATATTTCCAATCAGCGCTGAGGCAATAGATTTTTTATTGGTTGAAGCCATTCAAAATATTATAGCCTAGCAATTAACTCTCTTAAATTTTAATCAAAAAGAATAACTTAGCGCAACGTTAAAGGAGCGTCCCATCGCATAAACCTGAGTTCCATTAGCCCTGGTTATTCCAGTTGACATAGT
The DNA here is from genome assembly GCA_018647265.1 of Candidatus Neomarinimicrobiota bacterium. Classification (NCBI taxonomy): domain Bacteria; kingdom Pseudomonadati; phylum Fidelibacterota; species Fidelibacterota bacterium. The sequence goes on from JABGTK010000054.1 coordinate 2,182, forward strand.
GGCGCCTTGACCCAAGTATTCACCACCTAGTGGATCGGCATAGCTTTTATCTAAAATGTTTTCTACCTCACCAATAATGGAAACTGATTCCCATTGATAGGAGGTAACAAAATCAAACTTAGTGAAG